>JADFNT010000129.1 GCA_022563215.1 Pseudomonadota bacterium | reverse complement strand
GCGAAAGCAGCGCCGAGCGCATCAAGGAAGACATCGGTTCGGCCTGCCCCCCCGAAGACGGAGACGGCCCCACCATCTCCATCAAGGGACGCGACCTGATGAACGGCGTGCCCAAGGAACTGGTGATCAGCGAACGCCAGATTGCCGAAAGCCTGGCCGAGCCGGTCGGCGCCATCATCGAGGCGGTCAAGGTGGCCCTGGAACACACGGCCCCCGAACTGGCCGCCGACATCGTCGACAAGGGAATCGTGCTGACCGGCGGCGGGGCGCTTTTGGGCAACATGGATTTCGTGCTCCGCCACGCCACGGGCCTGCCGGTGACTTTGGCCGATGACCCCATGACCTGCGTGGTGCTGGGGACCGGCCGTGCACTCGAGGAGATGAGGCGCCTCAAGGATGTGCTGTCGACCATGTATTGAAGGCCATGAACTCATAAATGGGGACGACTGTGACGCGTGTTATTTTGTTCACTGGCAAGGAGCTAGGAGGGAGTGATGCCGAAGCATCATGACCGAGGAGGAGACGATGACCAGTGGACAAAAGAACCGCGCCCCAAAAGGGGTCGGCATAGGGCCCGTTTCGGTGCGTCATGCGCCCTCACCGGGGTTTGGCCCCGCTTTCGCGCCCCTTCCTGCCGAAACGGGCCATCTGCCGATCACGGCTCATCTCCATTTATGAGTTCATGGCCTAATGACTTGTTAACCCTGCGGGCGTATAGGGACGGCGAGGAAAAAGGTTTGTTTTTCAGGGTGTTCAGCGCCGCTGACCGGCCCATGGGAGGGCAGTCCATTGCAGCAACGGCCGAAATTCGTTAACCGCCTTGCGCAGCCGATCAAGAGCCTGGCCCAGCGGTTCGCCTTTATGGGGCTGTTGATGGCGGCGGTCGGGATGATGATCCTGGGCAAGGTCGACGTGCTGCTCATGGATAGCATCCGCGCCCAAGTGACGGATACCGTCGCCCCCATCCTGGACGCCCTGTCCAGGCCCATCGATTCCGTTTCCAAGGCCGTCGATCACGTCCGCGAGCTCGCCGACCTGCGGGGGGAAAACCAGCGGCTCAGGAAAAACCAGGCACGGTTGCTGCAATGGCAGACGGCGGCCCGGAACCTGGAGGCCGAAAACAAGATCCTCAAGGGTCTTTTGAATTACGTTCCCGGGCCCGAACACAGCTTCATCACCGGGCGGGTCATCGCCGATACGGGCGGCGCCTTCGCCCATGGCCTGATCCTCAATGCCGGCGCCCGAGACGGAGTCGTCAAAGGCCAGGCGGCGATCACCGGCGACGGTTTGATCGGCCGCGTCTCCGGCGTCGGCGACCGGTCGGCCCGCATCCTTCTGATTACCGACCTCAACTCGCGGATTCCGGTTCTCGTCGGGTCGGACCGGACCCGCGCCATTCTGGCCGGCAACAATTCCGATCACCCCCGGCTCATCCACATGGCGTCGGGGGAAACGGTGTTGGCGGGCGACCGCATCATCACCTCCGGCCACGGCGGCGCCTTTCCGCCCGGATTGCCGGTGGGGAAGGTGGCGTCGGTCAACGACGGCGGCATCAGCGTGCAGCCTTTCGTCCGCCGCGACCGGCTCGAAGTCGTCCGGCTTCTCAATTTCGAGCTTGCGGAAATCCTGCCGTTGCCGAAACCGGGCGCCGACCCCAAAAGCAACTCGAAGGCCGGCGATCACAAGGGGGCCCGGGCCCGCAAACCATGACCCCCGGCCCCTGGCAACGCATGGATTTGTTGGCGCGGCAGTTGATGCCATTGATGCTGACCTTGGTGCTGGTAATCATCAACGTCGTGCCGCTGCATATTCCCGGCTTTTCCAGGGTCGCGCCGTTGCTGCCGTTGATGGCGATCTATCACTGGGCCATATTCCGGCCCCGGTTGCTGCCGGCCTACGCGGTGTTCTTGATCGGCCTTTTTCAGGATATCCTGACCGGCGCCCCGATCGGGGTTAACGCCTTCGTGTTCCTGGCCGTTTACGGCGCCGTCCTGTCGCAGAAACGGTTTTTCATCGGTAAATCCTTTTTCATCCTGTGGCTCGGCTTCTCGTTGATCGCCGCCGCCGCTTCGGTCATCAGTTGGGTCCTGGTGTCCGCCTTTTACGTTACCCTCGTCGAACCGAGGACGGTGTTTTTCCAGTACCTTCTGACGTTGGGGGTTTTCCCGGTCGTGTCCTGGCTATTCCTGCGCTGGCAGCGGGCGTTCCTGAGGCTGGTCTGACATGTACCGGGATACCGAGCGTCACAAGCTTTTCAGCCGCCGTGCCGCCATGGTCACCGGCGGCATGGCGGTTTTGCTGTCGGCGCTGGTGGCCCGCATGTATTACCTGCAGGTCGTCGAAGCCAGCCGCTATCGGACCCTGGCCGAGGAAAACCGCATCAACCTGAGGCTTCTTCCGCCGCCCCGGGGACGCATCGTCGACCGCTTCGGCGTTCCCATGGCCGACAACCAGCAGAACTACCGCGTGCTTCTTAACGCCGAGGACGCCCGCGACGTCGAAGCCATCCTGGATGTCCTGGGCACCATCATTCCCATCTCCGCCGGCGAAAAGCGGCGCATCCTGCGCGAGATCAGGCGCAACCGCCGCTTCGTCCCGGCGACGGTGCGCGAGAACCTGAACTGGCGGGAGGTCGCCCGCATCGAGGTCAACGCCCCGGACCTTCCGGGGGTCAATATCGACGTCGGGCAAAGCCGCTATTACCCCTACGGCGCCGACACGGCGCATGTCCTCGGCTATGTCGCCCCCGTGTCGCCGGACGAAGTCACCGGCGATCCGTTGCTCGAGCTTCCGGGGTTCCGCATCGGCAAGGCCGGCATCGAAAAGATCCATGACCTGCAACTGCGCGGCACCGGCGGGTCCTTGCAGGTCGAGGTCAACGCCTTCGGCCACGTCATCCGCGAACTGACCCGCCAGGACGGCCAGGCCGGCGCCGAGGTGGCGTTGACCATCGATCTGGAACTGCAGAAATTCACCAGCCGGCGGTTCAAGGGCGAAAGCGGCGCGGCGGTGGTCATGGACATCCATAACGGCGATGTCCTGGCGCTGACCTCGACGCCCGGTTTCGACCCCAACGACTTCAACAAGGGGCTCAGCACCGAGCAATGGCGGGCGCTGACGACCAACCCCAAGGCGCCGCTGACCAACAAGGCCGTCAGCGGACAATTCTCGCCGGGATCGACCTTCAAGATGGTGGTGCTGCTGGCGGCGCTGGAAAAGGGCGTCATCACGCCGGCCAACCGGTTTTTCTGTACCGGCGAATTTAAGCTCGGCGACGCCACCTTCCACTGTTGGAAGAAGGGCGGCCATGGATGGATGGACGCTTTTAACGGCCTCGTGCAGTCCTGCGACGTCTTTTACTACGAGGTTTCCCGGCGCACCGGCATCGAACGCATCGGCGCCATGGCCCGGCGTCTCGGCTTCGGTTCCACCCTGGGGCTAGGCCTTCCCGGCGAACAACCGGGGCTGGTGCCGAGCCGCGAATGGAAGCGCAAAACCATGAACGCCCCCTGGCACCAGGGCGAAACCGTGGTCACCGGCATCGGCCAGGGATACCTTCTGGCGACGCCGCTGCAAATGGTGGTGATGACGGCGCGATTGGCCAACGGCGGGCTCAAAGTCACGCCGCGCTTGACGCGGCCCCATTTCACCGCAGAGACGGGCGAAACGGATTCCGGCCCTCAATTCGAAAGCCTGAACCTAGTCCCCCAGCACCTGCAACTGGTCCGCCAGGCCATGGAAGGGGTCGTCAATAATCCCCGGGGCACCGCTTATCGGGCGCGCATCCACAAGCGCGGCATGGCCATGGGCGGCAAGACCGGCACCGTCCAGGTCAGGCGCATCACCAAGGCCGAACGCGAACAGGGGGTCAAGAAAAACAAGGATTTGCCGTGGAAGGAACGGGATCATGCGATGTTTGTCGCCTTCGCGCCGATCGATGCGCCCAGGTACGCGGTGATGGTGGTGGTCGAACACGGCGGCGGCGGTTCCAAGGTGGCGGCGCCGATCGCCCGCGACATCCTGATCAAGGCCCAGCAACGCCGGTCGGCAAGACCGGGGATTCTCCCCAAGGCGCCGGGCGGCGGCCGGCAGGTAATGAGGCCCAAGGGCGCCAAACCCGGCGCCCGGTCCCGGGACGAAGGGTAGGGGAGCATGGTCGAAAACGTCCTCGGCGGCCCGCAACTGTCCCTGCGCCAGAAGCTGTGGCAAATCCACTGGCTTTTCGTGCTGATGCTGATCGCCACGGCGGCGGTCGGGTTCGCGATGCTGTATTCGGCCGGCGAAGGCAGCGTCGACCCCTGGGCCAAGCGTCATGCGGTTCGGTTCGGCTTCGGGATCATGGTCATGATCGCCGTCGCCGTCATCGATACCCGTATCTGGCTGCGCTATGCCTATGCCATCTATTTCGTCGTCCTGGTGTTGCTGGTGGTGGTCGAGATCGGCGGCGCCACGGGCATGGGGGCGCGGCGCTGGATCAATGCCGGTTTCTTCAACCTGCAGCCGTCGGAGTTGATGAAGATCGCCATGGTGCTGGCCCTGGCGCGGTATTTCCATGGCTGCTCCCTCGAAGACATCCGCCGGCCCGTATCCCTGATCACGCCGATCCTGATCGTCGCCGCGCCGGTGGCTTTGGTGTTCCGGCAGCCGGATTTGGGGACCGGGCTGATCCTGCTGATTACCGCCGTCGGGCTGTTCTTCCTGGCCGGGATCAGGATCTGGAAATTCGCCCTCGTCGGGATCACGGCGTTGGTGTCGGCGCCCATCGCCTGGCAGTTCCTGCACGAATACCAGCGCAAGCGGATCATGACCTTCCTCGATCCGGAAAGCGACCCGCTCGGCGCCGGCTATCACATCATCCAATCGAAAATCGCCTTCGGCTCCGGCGGCCTTTCCGGACGCGGCTTTTTGCAGGGCACCCAGGGGCACCTGAATTTCCTACCCGAGATGCAGACCGACTTTATCTTCACCATGTTCGCCGAGGAATTCGGCCTCATCGGCGGGCTGGCGCTGCTCGGGCTCTATGTCCTGCTGCTGGTCTACGGGATCGGCATTTCGCTCCGTTCGCGCTCGCATTTCGGCTGCCTGCTGGGGATGGGGGTGACGGGCACTTTTTTCCTCTATGTATTCATCAACATGGCCATGGTGATGGGGCTGATCCCGGTGGTCGGCGTGCCGTTGCCGCTGATTTCCTACGGCGGCACGGCGATGTTGACGCTGCTGTTCGGGTTCGGGCTGCTGATGGGGGTGTGGGTGCACCGCGACGTGATGATCAGCCGGCGCGGCGCCGCCGACGGCTGAAGGCGCCCGGCCGCAGGCTCCCCGGTCTCGCGGGCGCCAAAGGTTTATCGACAAAGCGGGGGGCGTCTGATATATCGCAGACCCTCTGTGGGCCTGTAGCTCAGGTGGTAGAGCAGCTGACTCTTAATCAGCGGGTCCAGGGTTCGAGTCCCTGCAGGCCCCCCAATAAAACCCCCGTTAGGTCAATGACTTAGCGGGGGTTTCCTTTAGCTTACCTTACTTGGGATTTTGGCCAAGTAAGGTAGTTTGTACCTAGTGGTAGTATGTACCGAGGAAATTAGCAAAGCATCTTGACAGCA
>JADFNT010000128.1 GCA_022563215.1 Pseudomonadota bacterium | reverse complement strand
ATTTCGTCGTCCTGTGGAGGGAAGGCGTCGAACGTAAAGTCCCGTGTCTGTGTAACAAGACGTTTGCCGGTCCAGGCTTCACAAGCCTGCCCTGCCGTCCGAATAAAACGCCACAGCAGCACGTCGTGATCCGTGGTGTCGAGCGGGATATTCTCCTGCTCTTTCAGCTCGTCAAGCGTCACGGGCTCGTGCGCGGGGGCTGTAACGACGGTTGTGTAGGACATGCGGGCACAAAAAAGCCCCGGTCCCTAGGTCGGCGGGGCCGGGGCAAGCGTGACGGATAGAAGTCTTTTTATGTCTGAGCTGCGCTCAAGTCGGCACTGCCGAGCGCTACGATGGTCTCGGTTCCGCCGGCTGACGTGATCTTCAGCTCGTGACTGTAGACGCGAGGTTCTATCGAGTCCGTTTGCGCGTCGGTTACAGTGACCGTGAGCGTGTTGGCGCCTCCGCCCGCGACCGCGCCGCCGTGGCCGAAGCTCACCCGCCCGAAGCGGCGCTCCCGGAAGAACGTCAGGCCGATGCTGACCAGACGGTCGTCGTCGCCCGAGCCCGGAA
The DNA here is from genome assembly GCA_022563215.1 of Pseudomonadota bacterium. Classification (GTDB taxonomy): domain Bacteria; phylum Pseudomonadota; class Alphaproteobacteria; order Rhodospirillales; family Casp-alpha2; genus Casp-alpha2. The sequence goes on along the minus strand of JADFNT010000128.1, from coordinate 5,048 downwards.
GGTAAAAGGTATCGTGTTGCTGGCGCGCCGGATGGTCCGGGGGGATGTTGAGCGCCGTGAAGTTATGCCAGTCGTCCTCGATGTCCGGGCCTTCGGCGACGCTGAACTCCATTTCCCCGAGGATTGCCACCACCTCGTCGATGGTCTGGCTGATGGGATGAATGCAGCCCTGGCTTTCGGGCCTGACGGGAAGGGTGACGTCGACCCTTTCCCCGGCCAGACGGGCGTCCAGTTCGGAATCGGCTGATGTCCGTTTTTTCTTCTCAATGGCCTCGGCGACTTCGTTTTTTAGGGCGTTCAGGGATTGGCCGGCCTCTTTGCGGGCCTCCAGATTCATGGCGCCCAGGCCCCTCATCAGCTCGGTGATGCGGCCTTTTTTGCCGAGCGCGGAAACCCGGATCTGCTCAAGCTCGTCCAGGCCAGCGGCGTCCTTGACCGCGGTCATCAGTTCCGATCGAAGGGCGTCCAATTCTTTCATTCGTGCTAATTACCGTTCCCAAAAAGCAACAGGGAGCCGCCCACAAAGGCCGGCTCCCGATTATATCCCCCAAATTCCTTTTTGGGATTAAGCGTTTTTGGCGAGCGCGGCCTGGGCCTGTTCCACGAGCGTCTTAAAGGAATCAGGTTCCCGTACCGCCAGGTCGGACAGAATCTTCCTGTCGATCTCGATGCCGGCCTTGCCCAGCCCGTTGATGAATTGGGAATAGGTCAATCCGTGCTCGCGGGCACCGGCATTGATTCGCTGGATCCAAAGATTGCGGAACGAACGCTTGCGGTTGCGACGGTCGCGATAGGCATATTGAAGGCCCTTTTCGACGCGCTCGATGGCAACGCGGAAATTGTTTTTTCCCCGGCCTCGATAACCACGGGCGCTATCCAGAACTTTTTTGTGACGGGCGTGAGTGGTGACGCCCCGTTTGACGCGTGCCATGACTTCTTCCCTCCTCAGCCGTAGGGCATATAGGATTTGACGATGCGGGCGTCGGCAGAGCTGAGAATCATGGTTCCGCGCGCCTTGCGTTTCATTTTTTGGGTTTTCTTCGAAAGCATGTGGCGCTTGTAGGCAACGTTGGCGCGGACCTTGCCCGTGCCGGTCAGGCGGAAACGTTTCTTGGCGCTGGATTTGGTCTTCATCTTGGGCATTTTATTCTTCCTTTATTCTCTTGAATTTTAGCGGATGAATATAAGAGCGGTTGGGCATGCCCTGCCGAGCCGCTCATGGGCGCGGGTTATAGCCCTGAACCCCGGGCAATGCAAGGTAGCGCAATCTGTCCCGCGACGGCGATTTAAAGCTTTTCGGGGAGTGGCGTTATTTCGGCGCGATGACCATGGTCATCAGGCGGCCTTCGCTCTTGGGGAACTGTTCCACCTTGGCCAATTCGTCGACGTCCTCGCGAACCCGGTCCAGGACTTTCATGCCCAGTTCCTGGTGCGCCATTTCACGGCCGCGGAACCGGATCGTCATCTTGACCTTGTCGCCTTCGTCCAGGAAACGACGGACGCTCCGCATCTTGACCTGATAGTCGTGTTCGTCGATGCCGGGGCGCATCTTGATTTCCTTGACGTCGATGACTTTCTGTTTCTTGCGGGCCTCGTTGGCTTTTTTCTGCGCTTCGTATTTGTATTTGCCGTAATCGAGGACCTTGCACACAGGCGGATCGGCATTGGGCGACACCTCGACAAGGTCGAGTCCCGCCTCATAGGCGATCTCTATTCCTTCTTCCTTGGAAATGACGCCGACCATCTCTCCGTCGGCGTTAACAACACGAACCTTTTCGGCTTCGATCTGTTCGTTGACGCGCGGACCCACCCGGGTCGGCGCTTGGTTAAAAGGTCGTCGGGCTATTTAAAAATCTCCTCTCCTCAGTTTTCCAAAATCCCGGCCAGCGCGACACTCAAATACGATTCCTTCAAGTCCCAGCCAACGGACCGGCTGCTTCTTCCCGCAGTCTAGCGGTTGCCTCTTTAAGCACAAGATTTTCTTGGTCTTTTCCGCCGAGACGCCGCATCGCCACCGTGCCGTCTGCGGCCTCCTTGGCGCCGACGACAAGGATTATCGGGACTTTGGCAACGCTATGTTCACGAATCTTATAATTGATCTTTTCGTTGCGGATATCCAGTTCGGCCTTGAGCCCAGCCTCGCATAAAGCCGCATGGACCTGGGCCGCGTAGTCGTCGGCCTCGGACGTGATGGTGGCGACCACGACCTGAAGCGGCGCCAGCCACAACGGGAATTTCCCCGCGTAGTGTTCGATGAGGATGCCCAGGAAACGCTCGAAAGACCCCAGGATCGCCCGGTGCAGCATGACCGGGCGGTGTTTTTCGCCGTCCTCGCCGATGTAGTGGGCATCGAGCCTTTCAGGCAAAACGAAGTCCACCTGCAGGGTGCCGCACTGCCAATCGCGGCCGATGGCGTCGCGCAGCACGAAATCCAGCTTCGGCCCGTAGAACGCCCCGTCGCCGGGATTGAGCTCCGTTTCCAGCCCCGTCGCCTTCGTCGCGTCCTGCAACGCCCGTTCGGCCTTGTCCCAGGTTTCGTCGCTGCCGGCGCGGACCTCGGGCCGGTCGGAAAATTTCACGATCACGTCCTCGAACCCCAGGTCCTCATAGACGCTCATCAGAAGCGTACAGAACGCCTGGGTTTCAGAGGTGATCTGGTCTTCGGTGCAGAAGATATGAGCGTCGTCCTGGACGAAGGCGCGGAGCCGCATCAGGCCGTGCAACGCACCGGAGGGCTCGTTCCGGTGGCACGCCCCGAACTCGGCCATGCGGATGGGAAGGTCCCGGTAACTGGTGATGCCCTGTTTGAATATCTGTACGTGACATGGGCAGTTCATAGGCTTAAGCGCCAACACCTTGTCCTCGACATCGGACGTGAACATGTGTTCGCGGAATTTCTCCCAGTGCCCGGACGCTTCCCAGAGCGTGCGGTCGACCATCTGCGGCGTGTTGACCTCGATGTAACCCTCGGCATTGAGGCGTTCGCGCATATAAGCTTGTAGCGTGCGGTAAAGAGTCCATCCCTTGGGATGCCAGAACACGGCGCCGGCGGCGACGTCTTGGAGGTGAAAAAGGCCCATTTCGCGGCCGAGGCGGCGGTGGTCGCGCTTTTCCGCCTCTTCCACCATGTGCAGGTAGGCTTTTAGCTGTTTGGAGTCGGCCCAGCAGGTGCCGTAAATCCGCTGCAGCATTTCGTTCTTGGAATCGCCCCGCCAATAGGCGCCGGCCAGCTTGGTCAGCTTGAAGGCTTTTCCCAGCTTTCCCGTGCTCGGCAGGTGCGGGCCCCGGCAAAGGTCGATGAAATCGCCCTGGCGGTAGAGCGAGACCTCTTCATCGCCGGGGATTCCCTCGATGATTTCGGCTTTGTAATGTTCGCCTTTGTCCTTGAAAAACTTGATCGCTTCGACCCGGTCCCAGACCTCGCGGGTGACCGGCTCGTCCCGTTTGACGATTTCATGCATGCGGGCTTCGATTTTCTCCAGGTCTTCGGGAACGAACGGCTCATCGCGGGCGAAGTCGTAATAAAAACCGTTCTCGATGTTGGGGCCGATGGTGACCTGGGTCCCGGGAAAAAGCTCCTTAACCGCCTCGGCCATGACGTGGGCGCAATCGTGACGCAGCAACTCCAACGCATCCTCGTCCTTGGCGGTGACGATGGCGATTTCGGCGTCGGCGTCGATGACCGTGCTTAAATCCTTCATCTCGCCACCGACGCGGACGGCCAGCGCCGCCTTGGCCAGGCCGGGACCGATATCAGCGGCCAGCTCAGCGCCGGTCACGGGACCGTCGAATTCGCGTTTGCTGCCATCGGGAAGGGTAATGGAAACCATTCAAATCACGCGTTCAAGGGCATCAAAAACCGGGGCCGAAAATGCGGGCGATTGGGTCTCCTGTCAAGGAATCGACACCATGTCTTCACCGGCGGCATCATAGGCCCATCCCGTCCACGACCTCGGCGACGGAAAGATCATCGAGAGGCTGACGCCGGATGATCGTCACCGCCGCCCCGCGCTGACTGCAAAGCGCGGGATCGGAATCATCGGAAAACAGCACTACCGTCCTGCACCCGGTGAACGAAAACAGGTGCATCGGTCCGGTATCGTTGCCGACGGCCGCCACCGCGCCACGTCCCAGCGCCGCCAAGTCAAGCAGGCCCGTTTGCCCGGACAGGTCCAGTGCTTCTTCGCATTGAGCCTTAATTTCCGCCATTATCGGGGCCTCGGCGGCCGAGCCCACAAGCACCGAAACCAAGCCCTGGTCCATCAACGTCTTGGCCAATTTCCCGTAGTTCCCCGCCGGCCACCGTTTGCCCGGCCGGTGCAGGGCGCCGCCGGGCGCCAGCAGGGCAAACCGTCCGGAAAGGGAGAAGCGCGTAATATCGGCCTCGGCCCATGAAGGGTCGGGCGCCGGGATTTCGGCTATGCCCGCCATCGATAGTTGTTCTGCCTGGCGGTCCATCGTATGCATGAAATCCCGGTTGGGATTGGCGTGGGGATGTGAACAGCCCTTGGCGATTCCCGACCATTCCGGCGCCGGGCCGGGCCAGAAAAGGCGGTAATAAAAGGAGCTTCGGTCCGAAGTCTGCAGATCATAAACCCGCCCGAACCCTCCACACCGTAGACAACGGCGCAGCCCGAGCCAGCCGCCGATGTCCGCCGTTCCCGGCCGGCCGTCGGTCCAGATGTCGTCGAAAAACCCTGACGCCTTGGCCAATTCCTCATAAGGCGCCGTCGTCAGAAGCGTCACCCTGGCATCGGCGTGATGGCGGCGGATGGCGGCGAATGGCCCCAGGGCCTGAACGAAATCGCCCAGCGCCCCCAATTTTATGACCAGAACGGCATCGTTGGGCGCCACGGCCATCTAATCAATCGGCCTTCGATTGCAGGACTTCTTCGTAGACATCCAGCGTCTTGCGGCACATGGCCTGCTGCGAGAAATTTTCACGCACGTTTGTGATCGCTTTCTGGGCCAACTGGGCACGGGTTTCCCGGTCCAGGTTCAGGACTTTGTGAAGCGCCGCCGTCAGGGCTTCGATGTCGACGGGCGGG
>JADFNT010000127.1 GCA_022563215.1 Pseudomonadota bacterium | reverse complement strand
GCCAGGATGGCCCGAAACATTGGTCGAAGGATCATGGTTTTTTCCCGCTTCCAAGCGCCGGCACAAGTGCCATACTAATCCTAGATATAATCACGGATTATGCATACCGAGAGGCACGAATGACAGGCGCCATTAATCAAGAAGCCCTCGACCAGCTTTTCAACGACGCCCGCACCCACAACGGCTGGCTGGACAAGCCGGTGGATGAAGACCTTCTGCGCGCCGTCTGGGACCTGACCAAGATGGGCCCGACCAGCGCCAATTGCAGCCCCGCCAGGATCGTCTTCGTGGTTTCCCCCGAGGCCAAGGAGCGCCTGAAACCCTGCCTGATCGAAGGCAATGTGGACAAAACCATGGCCGCGCCGGTTACCGCCATCATCGGGTCGGATCAGAAATTCCATGACCGCCTGCCCGAGCTTTTTCCCCATACCGACGCCAAATCGTGGTTCGAGGGAAACGAGCCGCTGATCCAGACCACCGCTTTCCGCAACTCGACCCTGCAAGGGGCCTATTTCATCCTCGCCGCCCGGGCGTTGGGCCTCGATTGCGGGCCGATGTCGGGATTTGACAATGACGCCGTCGATAAAGCCTTCTTTGCCGGCACGGACATAAAGTCCAATTTCCTTTGCAGCATCGGTTACGGCAGCGGCGAGGACATGTTTCCAAGGAGCCCGAGACTGGATTTCGACGATGCCTGCTCGGTCGTTTAGTTTCGAGGGCGAGGGCCGGCCCGGCAGGAAAGCGAAAAATAATGCGAATTCTGAGTTTTGACACGGCGACATCCGCTTGTTCGGCGGCCGTTTGGGAAGACGGGCGCATCGTCGCCAAGCGGTTCGAACCCATGTCGCGGGGCCAATCGGAACGCCTGATGCCCATGGTCCGGGAGGTTCTATCGGAAGCCGGGACCGATTTCCCGGACCTCGACCTGATCGCTGTAACCACCGGGCCAGGTGCTTTTACCGGGCTCAGGATCGGCCTTGCCGCCGCCCGGGGGATGGCCTTGGCGGGGGATCTGGCCTGTTTCGGCGTCACCACCCTGGACGCCGTCGCCGCCGGGGTTTCAGAGCACGAGCGGCAGAAGGCAAATGTGCTGGTGGTGCTCGATTCCAAACGCGCCGAAGTCTACGCCCAGGCCTTTCGGTCCGACCTTCGGCCCTTGTCCGAGGCGCAAGCCCTTTTGCCCGCGGATTTGGCCGCCTTGACGGCAAACGGCGAAGGGTACGGCGAACGCGTGCTGGTCGCCGGCGATGGCGCCGGCCAGGCCGTGGAGGCGCTTAAGGATAAGGGAATAGAGGCCGTTCTCAGCACCGCCCCGGGTGTCCCCGACGCGGCAACCGTCGCCGCGATCGCCGCCGAGCGGTGGTCCCCGGATCAACCGGCGGAGCCGCTCCGGCCGTTGTACCTTAGACCCCCCGACGCGAAAGCATCCAAAAACGTCGGCGGAATCCGGCCCCGGAAGGGTCCGAGTTCATGACCTAGCCCTTGAAGGCGGGTTTTCGGCTAGGCTTTTTTGACAATCAAGCGATGGATACCGTCGGGCGGCTGCGACGAGTCCTCGGGTTCAAGGCTGAGAATGCCGTGGCCGTGGTCCTTGAGCGAACGGGGGACGTTTTCAAGGGGTTCGCGGCCCCGAAGGCGGACTTCGGCGGTCTGTCCCGACTGCATGCTTTCGATCAGAAGTTTTGTTTTGACGAAAGTAAGTGGGCAGACTTCATTGGTAATATCGATATAGAAGTCCGTCTTGTGGCCCTTATTGTCTTTCACAGCGTTATTCATTGTTTTTACTTGCCCGGGATGAATATGTTTATTATATAAGACTCTAATTAAAAGGACGCCTTATAATATATTAAAAGGACGCCTTATTATAAAAACTAGGCGATAAAAAAATTTCCTCGCCGGCCTGGGGAACTTTATCAGTGAGGACCAATCGCAGATGACCGACAAACCCAATGTGAGCGAACTGCTGGAGTTGACGACCGAAATCGTTTCCGCGCACGCGTGCAACAACACCATTAACCCCAGCGACCTGCCGCAATTGATTCAAGATGTCTATAAAACCTTGGTGGTGGTCGGAACGACACCCATGGTGCCCGAGCGCCCGCGTCCCGCCGTTGCCATTAAGAAATCCGTTTTTCCTGATTACATCGTTTGTCTTGAGGACGGCAAGAAGCTGAAAATGCTCAAACGCCACCTAAAGACGGCCTACAACCTGACGCCCGATGAATACCGGAAACGCTGGGGACTGCCTACCGATTACCCCATGGTGGCGCCGAATTACGCCAAACATCGTTCCAATCTGGCCAAGAAGATCGGCCTTGGCACAAAACCCCGAAAGCGCCGCCGCTAAATCGCGGAACTTTTCCCCGCCATGGGGTTCGGCCGCCGAGGCCTTGCCGGCGGCCCGGGCGAACGCAATCCGCACGACGAAACCAGGTTATCCGGGTCCGGGCTTTAAACGGGCCGGCGGTGATCCGATATAATATTTTCCCTATGATCCTTGGTATTTGGGAACAGCCATGCCGGAAAATAGAATCGAGCGCCTGTGCATAGAAAAAGGCATGAAAATGACCGAGCAGCGCCGGGTCATTGCCCGGGTGCTGTCCATGGCCGATGATCATCCGGACGTCGAGGAAGTCTACCGGCGGGCCAGCGAAATGGACCCCAAAATATCCATTGCCACCGTCTATCGGACGGTGCGCCTTTTCGAAGAGGCGAAAATCGTCGAACGGCACGATTTCGGCGACGGACGGTCCCGTTATGAAGAAGTCACCGATGAACACCACGATCATCTGATCGACATCCAGTCGGGCAAGGTTATCGAATTTCAAAACCAGGAAATCGAGGTCCTACAGAAAAAGATCGCCAAAAAACACGGCATGAAGCTCGTCGGACACCGCCTTGAGCTCTTCGGCGTGCCCCTGGACCCATCCGCGGATAACAAGGAATGAAAAATAGGCAATTGGGGCCATTGGCACAAAAGCTCTATATCAAAACCTACGGCTGCCAGATGAACGTCTATGACTCCGGGCGCATGGCGGACGTCCTGGCGCCGTTGGGCTATACCCTTGCCGATTCGCCGGAAGACGCCGATATGGTGATTCTCAATACTTGCCATATCCGGGAAAAGGCGGCGGAGAAGGTCTATTCGGAACTCGGCCGCCTCAGGCGCCTGAAAACCGCCAGGGAAAAACAAGGCGGACGCATGATCCTGGCCGTCGCAGGCTGCGTCGCGCAGGCCGAAAGCGAGGAAATCCTCGACCGGGCGCCCTTCGTCGACATGGTCTTCGGTCCCCAGGCCTATCACCGACTGCCGGAACTGTTGGCCGGCCTGAAGCGCGCCGGCAAGGCGGTGCTGGACACCGATTTTCCACCCGAGCCCAAGTTCGATCATCTGCCGAAGGACATCCCCGATCCCGGGGCCCCCGGCACGTCGGCCTTTTTGACCGTTCAGGAAGGGTGCGACAAGTTCTGCACCTTCTGCGTCGTTCCCTATACCCGCGGTGCCGAATATTCCCGTCCCGCCGAGGACGTGATCGCCGAGGCCGCTCGGCTGGCCGCCGCCGGGGTGCGGGAAGTCACGCTTTTGGGTCAAAACGTCAACAACTACCACGGCGCCGGGCCCGCCGGGCCCGGATCACCCGAAACCTGGGGACTCGGGCGGCTGATCCGGGAACTGGCTGAAACCGACGGCATCGAGCGCATCCGCTATACCACGTCCTATCCCGCCGACATGAACGATGAGTTGATCGCCGCCCACGCCGACGTGCCGGAACTGATGCCGTTTTTGCATTTGCCCGTGCAATCGGGGTCCGACACCGTGCTCAAGGCCATGAACCGGCGCCACACCGCTGACGATTACCGCCGTCTGGCCGGCCGTCTTCGCGGCGCCCGGCCCGACATCGGGCTATCGTCTGACTTTATTGTCGGCTTCCCGGGCGAAACCGACGCCGATTTCGCCGCCACCTTGAGGCTGGTGGAAGAGATCGGTTTCGTTCAGGCCTATTCATTCAAATACAGCCCGCGGCCGGGAACCCCGGCCGCGGCCATGGACGCCCAAGTCCCCGAGACGGTCAAAAGCGAACGCCTGGAGGCCCTGCAGGACGTCTTGAACGCCCAACAACTGGCCTTCAACCGTTCCTGCGTGGGCCGGGTGCTGCCGGTGCTGTTGGACCGTCCGGGCCGCAAGCCGGGGCAGTTGGTCGGACGCAGCCCCTATATGCAGGCCGTTCATGTGGACGACCCCATCGAAGGACCCGGCGCCATCGTTCGCCTGGTCATCACCGCCGCCCACGCCAACAGCCTCAAGGGCGGCGTCGAGGGTGCCAGGGGACAAGGGGCCGGGGGACAAGGGGCCGGCGCCGAACCCATCGCGGAGAGGGCGTCGGCTTGACCCGGACCGTGAAACGAAAAACCGTCAACGACCCTGGCGCTCCCGAAACCGCGGAAAGGGCCTTTGCCGACAACCGCCTGGCCATGGAACTGTTCGGCTCCCATCATCAAAACCTGGCCCGCATCGAGCAAGTGATGGATGTGGCCATCAACGCCCGCGGAAACGAGGTGACCATCACCGGCGAAGCCGACGCCGTCGACGGCGCGGCGCGGGTCCTGGACGGGCTGTATGCACGCCTTGAGAAGGGACACGAAGTCAACGGCGAGGAAGTCGAGGCGGTGCTGCGCATGGCCAAGGCCCCGGGCGGCGATATCGGCGACGCCGATCTGACGATCCGCACCCGAAAACGCCACATTTCTCCGCGCTCTTCGGGCCAAGCCGACTACCTTCGCGCCATCGATGACGTCAAACTGGTTTTCGGCGAAGGCCCGGCCGGCACCGGCAAGACCTATCTGGCGGTAGCCAAGGGGGTCGAGCGGCTGGTCAAGGGTTCCGTCGACCGTATCATCCTGTCGCGCCCGGCGGTCGAAGCGGGCGAACAACTGGGTTTCCTGCCCGGCGACATGCGCGAGAAAGTGGACCCATACCTAAGGCCGCTTTATGACGCGCTGTTTGACATGCTGCCGGAGTCGCAAGTGGTCAAGCGCCTGGAGAGGGGGGAAATCGAGGTGGCGCCCCTAGCCTTCATGCGTGGCCGGACCCTGTCCAACGCCTTCGTAATCCTGGACGAGGCCCAGAACACGACCGCCGTGCAGATGAAGATGTTTCTGACCCGGCTCGGCGAAAATTCCTCCATGGTCATCACCGGGGACTTAAGCCAAGTCGATCTGCCCAGCGGCGTTCGGTCCGGGCTTCGCGACGCCATGGAAACGTTGACCGGCGTCGAGGGCGTCTCCTTCATCACTTTCACCGAAACCGACGTCGTCCGCCATCCCCTGGTGACCCACATCGTTCGCGCCTACGAGGAATTCGAGGCACGGCGCGGTTCCGCGGCGCGCTACGAAGAGTCCGGGGACGGGGATGCCGCGCGGGAAGAATAACGAGGCATCGGTATGACTGGCGCTCTGGAAATCGATGTGACCGTTTCCTGTGCTGCGTGGATCGAGGCGGTGCCGGGGGTGGAGGACGTGTGCCGGGATGCTGCCCGGGCGGCCTGTGCGGCGAACGGTGCCACGGCGGCGGCAGCCCCGGCGGGCGACGAGGCGAGCTTAGTGCTGG
>JADFNT010000126.1 GCA_022563215.1 Pseudomonadota bacterium | reverse complement strand
ATCGAGCGGAGGAGCCGCACGGCGCGCTGGAAGCCCTGGTCGATACTCATCAGGGCGTCTTCGTGTTCGATTGAGATAACGCCGTCGTAGCCGACGGTGCGCAGCGTGCTGATGAAATCTTTCCTCCATTTTTCATCGTGGCCGTAGCCCACGGTGCGGAAAATCCAGGAACGCTTGTCGACTTGGCCGTAGGGCGTGTTGTCCAATACGCCGTTGACGGCGGTATTCCGCGGATCGAGGAGGGTGTCTTTGGCGTGGACGTGATAGATGCACTCGCGCAGGGCATTCAGGGTCACAAGCGGGTCCATGCCCTGCCAGAAGAAGTGGCTGGGATCGAAGTTGACGCCGACGTTATCCCCGGCGGCTTCGCGCAGCTTCAGGATCGATTCGGTGTTGTAGACCACAAAGCCCGGATGCGCTTCCACGGCGACCTTAATGCCGTGTTGCCGGGCGAATTTGGCTTCGGTTTTCCAGTAGGGCATCACGCACTTTTCCCACTGCCAGGCCAGGACTTCGGGATAGTCCGGCGGCCAGGGGCAGGTGATCCAATTAGGCCGGCGCGCGCGGTCATGGTCACCGGGGCACCCGGAGAAAACGATTACCGTGTCCACGTTGAGCATCCGTGCCAGCTTGACTGTCTCCCGCCAGATGTCGTGATGCGCACGGGCGATTTTCTTGGATGGATGCAGCGGATTTCCGTGGCACGAAAGTGCGCTGATCTCGATCCCGAAATGCCCGAACTTAGCCAGAAACTCCGTGCGCGCCTTGATGTCTTCGAGGTTGATGCCGCCGAAGGCCTTGCCCAGGAACCGCACGCAGTTGACGAACTCATCCACGTCCTCGGTATCGATCTCGATGTTGATGCCGTCGATATCGGCGAAGCGCTTGAACAGCACGGACTTGCCTTCCATCACCGGCTTTGCCGCCAGCGCCCCGATGTTGCCGAGGCCAAGGACGGCGGTGCCGTTGGTAATGACGCCGACGATGTTGCCCTTGGCCGTGTAGTCATAGGCGAGGGACGGGTCGCGTTGGATTTCTAGGCACGGCGTGGCGACGCCCGGCGAATAGGCCAGGGTCAGGTCGTGCTGCGTCGTCAGCGGCTTGGTCGCCTTGATTTCGAGCTTCCCCGGCCGTCCGCTGGCGTGCATGCGAAGCGCTTCCTGGCCAAGGGCCTCGTTTGATTGATCGTCCATTGTTTTTTAAATCCCAGTTTACCCGGCCCAAGCCCCGGCTCAAGACTCCTCCATTGTGCCCCTAGGATAGCCGAAAATGAAAGCGCGATTGCTAACCCTGTGATAAGATCGGGCGTCCGTCACGATCTTCGATTGTTTGACCATGCCCCCAACGCCCGCCGTTAACGCTCCCGAGACCGAAAAAAACCCAGACGGCGGACTCCCCCCGGATGCGGCCGGCAAGAAACCCTCCCCGGGGGCGAAACCAAAACCGAACAGGCCCCCGGACACCGTCACCCCGATGATGGTCCAGTACCTGGCGATCAAGGAGGATTGCGCCGATTGCCTGCTGTTTTACCGGATGGGGGATTTCTACGAGCTTTTCTTCGATGACGCCGTGGCCGCGGCGGGCGCGCTGGATATCGCGCTGACCAAGCGCGGCAAGCATCTGGGCGACGACATCCCGATGTGCGGAGTGCCGGTGCACAGCCACGAAACATACCTCAACCGGCTGATTAAAAAGGGCTTCAAGGTCGCCGTCTGTGAGCAGACCGAAGACCCGGCGGAAGCCAGGAAACGGGGCCCCAAGGCGATCGTCCGGCGCCAGGTGGTGAGGGTGGTAACGCCGGGAACGCTGACCGAAGACACGCTCTTGGAAGCGCGGCGGCACAATTACCTGGCCGCCGTGGCGGAAACGTCCGGCGGCCTCGGCATGGCCTGGATCGATATGTCGACCGGCGACTTCCTGACCCAGGCCTTGAGCGCCGGCGATTTCGATGCCGCCCTGGCCCGCATCGCCCCCGGCGAACTGCTGATTGCCGAAGGCTTCCTGCAAAACCCGAAGTTTTATGAGACTTTCGCCGATTGGAAGGACCGCCTGAGCCCGCTTGCGCAGTCCTGCTTCGACAGCGTCAACGGCGAAAAGCGCCTGCACGCCCTTTTCGGGGTCAAGACCCTCGATGCCTTCGGCGATTTTTCGCGCGCCGAACTGGCCGCCGCCGGGGCCCTGGTGGACTACGTCGAAATGACGCAAAAGGGCCGGCTGCCGCGCCTCGCCCAGCCAAAGCAGATCGCCGAAGGCCAGGTGATGGAAATCGACGCCGCCACACGGCGAAACCTTGAGCTGACCCAGAGCCTGTCGGGATCGCTGAAAGGGTCTCTTTTGGGGGTCATCGACAAAACCATCACCGGCGCCGGGGCCCGGCTCCTGGGTTCGCATCTGGCGGCGCCGCTGACCGATCCTGCGGCGATCAACGGGCGTCTCGACATGATCCAGTATTTCGTCGACGGCGAGCGGCTTGCGGAAACGCTCCGGGGAATCCTCAAACGCTGCCCCGATATCGAACGCGCCTTGACGCGGCTGACCATCGGGCGCGGCGGTCCCCGGGACTTGGCCGCCGTCGGCGACGGGCTGGCGGCGGCGGTGGAGCTTCGCTCAGTCCTCGAAGCGGCGGCCAAGGAAGCAACCGAAAGCGCGCCGGAGGGGATTTCCGGCGCCGGGGAGGACCTCGGCCGCCATGACGAGATCATCGGCCGCTTGCGCCGCGCGTTGGCCGGGGAATTGCCCCTCCATGCCCGCGACGGCGGCTTTATCGCCAAGGATTATTCAACGGAATTGGATGAATTCCGCGCCCTGAGGGACGAAAGCCGCCGCCTGATCGCCGGCCTGCAGAGCCGCTACGCCGAACAAACCGCCATCCAGACCCTGAAGATCAAGCACAACAACGTTTTGGGGTATTTCATCGAAGTGTCGGCGAAGCAGGCCGACAAAATCCCTCTCGATAACGGCGGGGAAGGGGGGGACCCCTCGCCCTTCATTCATCGCCAGACCATGGCCAACGCGGTCCGCTTTTCGACGGTCGAACTGAGCGAACTCGAAAGCCGCATCGCCAAGGCCGCCGACCAGGCCCTGGCGCTTGAGCTTAACCTGTTCGAAGACCTGGTCGGCGAAGTCGCCGGGCGGGCCGAGGCCATTGCGCTCGCCGCCCGGGCGCTGGCGCGCCTCGACGTGGCCCAGGGCTTGGCTTCCCTGGCCGGGGAGCGCCGCTATGCCCGGCCGCGGATCGACGACGGCACCGATTTCCATATCGTCGGCGGCCGCCATCCGGTGGTCGAGGCGGCCTTGGAGGAAACCGGCGACGGTGTCTTCATCGCCAACGATTGCCGGATTTCGGGCGGGGCCAATAGCGACGGGGCCAGGGGAGATGCCGAGGGAGATGCCGGGGGAGACAAAGGAAGCCTGTGGCTGCTGACTGGCCCCAACATGGCCGGCAAGAGCACCTTTCTGCGGCAGAATGCGTTGATCGCGGTGCTGGCGCAAATGGGCTCCTTCGTTCCCGCCGACGAGGCCCGCATCGGCGTCGTCGATCGTTTGTTTTCGCGTGTCGGGGCAGCCGACGACCTGGCCCGGGGGCGGTCTACCTTCATGGTCGAAATGATCGAAACGGCGGCGATCCTCAACCAGGCCGGACCGAAGGCGCTGGTGATCCTGGACGAGATCGGCCGCGGCACCGCCACTTTCGACGGCCTGTCCATCGCCTGGGCGGTGGTCGAGCACCTGCACGAGGTCAACCGCTGCCGGACGCTGTTCGCCACCCATTACCATGAGCTTACGGTCCTGGCGGCGAAGCTGCCGGGTCTTCGGTGCCATACCATGCGGGTCAAGGAATGGCAGGGCGACGTGGTATTCCTGCACGAAGTGGTGCCCGGCGCCGCCGACCGGTCCTACGGTATCCATGTCGGGCAACTGGCGGGGCTGCCGAAAAGCGTCGTCAGGCGGGCGTCGGACGTACTGGAGACCCTGGAGAGGGGCGAGCAGTCCTCGGCGATGACGCGGCTGGCCGACGATCTGCCGCTGTTCCGGGCCCTGGAAGAGGATGAGGAGGGTCCGGGCTCCAACCCTGGCCCTGGCGGTCCTTCGCCGATGGAAGAAGCCTTGAGCGAAATCGATGCCGACAGCTTGACGCCCCGAGACGCCCTGGAGTTGATCTACCGCCTGAAGCGGCTTCTCCAGGCGGCGGATTGATTCGGCTGCGGTCCGATTTCCCCCACCGCCGGGCGACGCCGAAGGCAAATCGGCTAAAATGGCCTAGAATTAAGGTTTAATAGTTGCCCTTATTCTTTTTTGATAAAAAATCACAATTAACTTATTGATAAATAATAATAATTATTCAAATACTCGGCTTGGCCCCGCTTGGAAGATGTTTTTTTCCAAAACTTGCATAAGGGCTTTCCGGTGATTTATTAATAAGCATTATCATTTGTCTCTAATAAATTTAAGCAAATGAAATCAATATATTATGTTGATTTCTGCCGGCTGGAAGGTCTTGCGCCCCATTCTTCGAAAAGGGGCGGGGAAGAGACTTAAATAACCGGCCGGGGCCTCGCGGCAACGGAAATTCCGGTTTCGCAACGAATTCGAATCGAAAACGTAATTAAACCAGATGTTTTCGCGCCCCCGGCCGAAACAAGGCTCGCGCCCAGGAAGGATAACCCCGGGGCCTGGCCTTAATCCTTCTTTAAACGGGCTTTAACGGATTCCCCGGCGCGGTTATATAATCATCAGGACCATGGCCAACATAACCAAACCCCGCGACATCATCGACCGCAAGGCACTGCTTGGCGAACTGGAGGACCTTGTCGGGTGGTCCGGGTACAACCCGAAAACCCAAGGCAAGGTCCTCGATATCTTCAAAACCGCCCATAAGCGGGGCTGGTCGGAAGTCCGCCGGCGCTTCGAGGAAGACGAGGCGTCGAGCGGCGACGTGTTGCACGCCAACGCCTATTTGATCGATCAATTGGTCCGCTGCATTTACGACTTCGCCCTTTCCAGCGTCTATCCCGCCGCCAACCCGACGACGGGGGAGCTTCTGAGCATTACCGCCACCGGCGGTTACGGGCGCGGCGAACTGGCGCCGTTCTCGGACGTCGATTTGATGTTCCTGCTGCCCTACAAGCTGACCGCCCATTCGGAGCAGGTGGTCGAATACATCCTCTATACGCTTTGGGATTTAGGGCTAAAGGTCGGCCACGCCACCCGTTCCATCAACGAGGCCATCCGCCTCGCCAAAGACGACATGACCATCCGCACGTCCCTGTTGGAGGCGCGTTGGGTTTGGGGCGACCAGGAGATGTTCAAGAAATTCAAGAACCGCTTCCTCTCGGACGTGGTCGCCGACACCGGCCTGGCCTTCGTCGAGGCCAAGCTGGCCGAACGGGACGCCCGCCATGACCGCATGGGCGACACCCGTTATGTGCTGGAGCCCAACATCAAGGAAGGCAAGGGCGGGCTTCGCGACCTGCAGACGCTGTTCTGGATCGCCAAGTACCTCTACCGGGTCGACGACGTAAAAGAGCTCCAGGAACTGGGCGTGCTGACGGCCAGGGACGTGCGCATGTTCGCCAAGGCCGAGAAGTTCCTGTGGACCGTCCGTTGCCACCTGCATTACCTGAGCGAACGGGC
>JADFNT010000125.1 GCA_022563215.1 Pseudomonadota bacterium | reverse complement strand
GTTCAGGCCCATGATGAAGATTCCGGCCGGGATCACTACCAGTTCCGGACACGCGGGACAGTCCTTGAACGTCTGGCCGGGTTTCCATTTCGGGACGTCGGTGGCGGCGTAGCCGGGGCTGGCAAAGCCGGCCAAAAGGGCCAAGGAAAGGGCCAGGACGGCGGCCGGAAGGACGGCGGATTTTAGGGCCTTCAATGGAGTCTTGCGGGTGATCATGAAAACACGTTATCGCCTCAGATATCCCGGTCAAGACCCGGCCAGCCTTTCCACCGCCCAACGGGCGGCCTGGGCGACCAGTTCCGACGGGTCGTCGATCAGCGCCCGGGCCGCCGGCAGCAGCCCTTGGTCGCCGGAATTGCCGATGGCGACCAGCACGTTGCGCACGAACCGGTCACGCCCGGTGCGCTTGACCGGCGATCCGGCGAACAGTTCCCGGAACCCGGCGTCGTCCAGGGCCACCAGGTCGGCGAGACGGGGCGCGGTCAATTCGAAGCGGGGGTGAAAAGCCTCCTCGGCGGAAGGACGCCCGAACTTGTTCCACGGACAGACGGCCAAACAGTCGTCGCAGCCGTAGATGCGGTTGCCCATCCGGGCCATCAGCTCGGGCGCGATGGTGCCCTTGTGCTCGATGGTCAGGTAGGAAATGCACTGCCGGGGATCGATCCGGTAGGGTTCGGCCAGGGCATCGGTGGGGCAGGCCCGGAGGCAGCGGTCGCAACTGCCGCAATGATCCGTCGCCGGGGCGTCGGGGGACAGGTCCAAGGTGGTGAAGACCTCGGCCAGGAACAGCCAGGATCCGAAATCGCGGCTCAGCAGGTTGGTGTGCTTGCCCTGCCAGCCGATCCCGGCGCGGGCGGCCAGCGGTTTTTCCATCACCGGCGCGGTATCGACGAAGACCTTGATGGCGCCGCCGTGGTTGTCGGCGATCCAGCGGCCCAGTTGCTTGCACTTTTTCTTCAGCACGTCGTGATAATCGCGGCCCTGGGCATAGACGCTGATGGCGCCGCGGTCGGAACGGGATAGCACCGCCAGGGGGTCTTCGCGGGGGCCGTAGTTGGCGCCGAGCACGATGACGGTTTTGGCCTCGGGCATCAGGGCCTTGGGGTCGCCGCGCCGGCCGTCGTCATTGTTCAACCACCCCATGTCGCCCTGGCGGCCGTCGGCGAGGAAGCGCGATAGCGCCTGGGCGTCTTTGGGATCGGCCTCGGCATCGGCGAAGCCGACGGCGTCGAAACCGAGGCCATGGGCTTGCTCGCGGATGATTTTCTTGAGATCGTCGGCCATAATCCCCTCAGCGGCCATCGGGCCGCCCTGTTTCGTTAAGGGTGCCACGGAATGACCCCACAGGACACCACCGAACCCGATAACGCCAAGCCCAAGGCCGTGATCCTGTTAAGCGGCGGCCTCGATTCCGCCACCTGCCTGGCGATCGCCAAGGGGGAAGGCTTCCGGCCCCATGCGCTGACGTTCCGCTATGGTCAGCGCCACCAGGCGGAAATCGCCGCCGCCGCCCACATCGCCGAAGCCGAAGGCGCCGCCGGTCACGACGTCATCGACATCGACCTGGCCCAATTCGGCGGTTCCGCCCTGACCGCCGACATCGACGTGCCCAAGGGGCGGAGCGAAGACGATATCAAGGACGGCATCCCGGTCACCTATGTGCCGGCCCGCAACACGGTGTTCCTGGCGCTGGCGCTGGCGCGGGCGGAAACCCTCGACGCCGATGACATCTTCATCGGCGTCAACGCGCTGGATTATTCCGGCTATCCCGACTGCCGGCCGGAATTCATCGCCGCCTTCGAAAGCCTGGCCAACCTGGCGACCAAGGCCGGGGTGGAAGCAGCCGGGGCGGCCGGGACGGACAGGCCAAAAATCACCATTCACGCGCCGCTGATCGAGATGACGAAAGCCGAAATCGTTACCCTCGGCACCGAATTGGGGGTCGATTTTGCCCACACCATGAGCTGCTATGACCCCGGCGACGGACTTCGCCATTGCGGGCGCTGCGATGCCTGCCTGCTGAGAAAGAAGGGCTTCGCCGGGGCCGGTATCGACGATCCGACGGATTATGCCGCTTGAGCCCGCCCGTGGGCGGGCGTATGGAAGGCCATGACCTATTCGGTGAAGGAAATCTATCTGACGCTGCAGGGCGAAGGCTGGCATACCGGCCGGACGGCGGTGTTCTGCCGCTTCGCCGGTTGTAACCTGTGGTCGGGACGCGAAGCCGACCGCGCCGAGGCCGAATGCCGGTTCTGCGACACCGATTTCGTCGGCACCGACGGCCCCGGCGGCGGCACCTTCAAAGGGGCCCAGGATTTGGCGGCGGCGGTTGCGGCGCCGTGGCCGGGAAAGGGCGCTGACGGGACCCAGCCGTTCGTCGTCTGCACCGGCGGCGAGCCCTTGTTGCAGTTGGATGAGGACCTGATCGGCGCCTTTCACGGCGGCGGTTTCGAGGTCGCGGTGGAAACCAACGGCACCCTTTCCGCGCCCCCCGGCCTCGATTGGACCTGCGTCAGCCCCAAGGCGGGAACGGAGTTAACGCTCCGTCGCGGCGACGAATTGAAGCTCGTCTACCCGCAGCAAGGCGCCACGCCGGAGATGTATGAGAACCTGGACTTCCGCCATTTCCTGCTGCAGCCTATGGACGGCGAGGCGGTGGAGGAAAACACCCGCCTGGCGCTCGAATACTGCCTCGCCCATCCCGGCTGGCGTCTCAGCCTGCAAACCCATAAGTTCCTCGGCATCCCTTAAAGAATTGGCCATGGAAATCTTCAACGAGTTCACCTTCGAAGCCGCGCACCTGCTGCCCAACGTGCCCGACGGCCACAAGTGTCTCCGCCTGCATGGCCATTCCTTTCGCGTCACCCTCACCGTGACGGGGCCGGTCGACGCCGACACCGGCTGGGTCATGGACTTCGCCGACGTCGAGGCGGCTTGCGAGCCGGTCCATGGCGAACTCGACCACCGCTACCTCAACGACATCGAAGGCCTGGAAAACCCGACCAGCGAGGTCATCGCGCGCTGGATCTGGGGGCGCCTGAAGCCGGCCCTGCCGGGATTGAGCGAAGTCAAACTGTGGGAGACGTGCACCGCCGGGTGCGTCTATCGGGGCGGGGACGGTTAGTTACCCGCGCCCACGGTAGGGGGCGACCCCCTGATCGGGAATCCATACACCCTCGGGAGCCTTGCCGGTCTGATAAAAGACGTCGATGGGAATACCGCCGCGCGGGTACCAATAGCCGCCGATGCGAAGCCACTTCGGATCGGCGGCTTCCACCAGCCGGGTGGCGACGGCCGTCGTGCAATCCTCGTGAAAGGCGGCGTGGTTGCGCCAGCTCGCCAGGAACAGCTTCAGCGACTTGCTTTCGACGATCAGGGCATCGGGAACATAATCGATGACCAGGTGCGCGAAGTCCGGCTGTCCGGTGACCGGGCACAGCGAGGTGAATTCCGGGCACGTGAAACGGACCATGTAATCGCCGCCGGGGCGCGGGTTGGCGACGGTTTCCAGCACCGCGTCGTCGGGGCTTTCGGGGATGGTCCCGCTTCCACCCAGGGCGCCTAAGTTTTCAAGGCCTGACCCGGATCCTCGGGGAATTGCTTTGCCGCCGGTTTTTATCACGTCCCGGGGGCCAACACCCTCGCGCAACCACAAACCGCTGATGCCCAGGGATTTTGCAAGCCGGGGAAGACTATCGCCCCGGGGTTGTTCAACTTTGCCCGTGAGATACTTGTTCAGGCTGTCGTAGTTGACTCCCGAGCGGCGCGACAATTCGGCCTTGGTCCAGCCGGATTGCCCGAATGCGTCATTTAATCGCTTTGCCCAGGGGCGCATGAAAATTCCAGTTAAATTGAAAGTTAGATTAAAGTTCAAATTAAATGGAATTTAAGTAAAAGTCAACCCTTGTCTCCCCCGGCCTTTTGTTCGGCCCGGAACGCCGCCTCGAAGGCAGCCAAGGCGCCTTCGTTGACGGCCCTGCGCAAGTCCGCCATCAGATCCTGATAATAATGCAGGTTGTGCCACGACAACAGCATGGGGCCCAGAATCTCCTTCGCCATCACCAGGTGGTGCAGGTAGGCGCGGCTGTAATTTCCGCACGTGGGGCAATCACAGGCTTCGTCCAGCGGCCCGGGGTCGTCCTTGTGCCGCGCGTTGCGCATGTTCAGCCTGCCGCCGCGGACGAAGGCCTGGCCGGTGCGGCCCGAACGCGTCGGCAGCACGCAATCGAACATGTCGATGCCGCGTTTGACGGCGCCCAACAGATCGGCGGGCTTGCCGACGCCCATCAGATACCGGGGCAGGGCGGCGGGCAGAAGCGGCACGGTGCCGTCCAACACACGAAACATTTCTTCCTGGCCTTCGCCGACCGATAGCCCGCCCAGCGCATAGCCGTCGAAACCCATGCCGACAAGGGTTTCGGCGGATTCGGCCCGGAGGTCCCGGTAGACCCCGCCCTGGACGATACCGAAAAGCCCGTGGCCCGGGCGTTCCTCATAGGCCGCCTTGCAGCGTTCGGCCCAGCGCATGGAAAGCCGCATCGATTTCGCGACCTCGTCCCTGCCGGCTTCCAGGGGCGTGCATTCGTCCAGGACCATGGTGATGTCGGCGCCCAGAAGACCCTGGATTTCCACCGCCCGTTCCGGGCTCAGCCGGTACAGGGCGCCGTCCAGGTGGGACTTGAATTCGACTCCGTCCTCGTCCATTTCCCGAAGCTCGGCCAGCGACCACACCTGAAAGCCGCCGGAATCGGTCAGGATCGGCCCCGGCCAGTTCATGAATTTATGCAGCCCGCCCAATTGAGCAATCCGTTCCGGCCCCGGGCGCAGCATCAGGTGATAGGTGTTGGCGAGGATGCACTGGGCGCCGGTTTCGGCGACCGCGTCCGGCGTCATCGCCTTGACCGTGGCGGCGGTGCCGACGGGCATGAACGCCGGCGTGTCGATGGCCCCGTGCACCGTCAACAGGCTGCCGGTCCTGGCATGGCCGTCGGTGTTGAGAATTTCGAAATCGAGGGCGCTCATCCCTTCCCGACCTCACGGTTGGAGCACCCAAGGAAACAGGCGTCGCCGTAGGAATAGAACCTGTAACCGGCGGCCTTGGCATGTTCGTAGGCGGCCTTCATGGTTTGCAAACCGGAAAAGGCGGCGACCAGCATGAACAGGGTCGAGCGCGGCAGGTGAAAATTGGTAAGCAGGCCATCGGCGATCCTAAACCGGTAACCGGGCGTAATGAAGATGTCCGTCTCGCCGGAAAACGAATTGAGACGGCCGTCCCCGTCGGCGGCCGCCTCCAAAAGCCTCAATACCGTCGAGCCGACGGCGATGACCCGCCCGCCCTGGTCCTTGGCGGCGTTGACGGCGGCGGCCGTCGTGGCGGTGATTTCACCCCATTCGGCATGCATCCGGTGGTCGTCCGTGTCGTCGGCCTTCACCGGCAGGAAGGTGCCGGCGCCGACGTGCAGGGTCAGGCGCTCCACCCCGACGCCGGCGGCCTTGACGGCATCCAGAAGGGCTGGCGTGAAATGCAGCCCCGCCGTCGGCGCCGCCACGGCGCCCGGTTTGTCGGCAAAAAGCGTCTGGTAGTCCTCGGTGTCCCGGGGGTCGCCTTTATCCCCGCGCTTGATGTAGGGCGGCAGCGGCATGACCC
>JADFNT010000124.1 GCA_022563215.1 Pseudomonadota bacterium | reverse complement strand
TTCACGGCTTCGCTCATGGCTCTAAAATCCTTGGGCTTTCCGGAGCGCCAATTCCCTCCGCCCCCGAAAAAGCGGCCTGAGTATAGGCAAAACAGGTTCTTGAGCAAGGCTAGGGAAGTTCCCAGAGCATTTTTCACGTAAGTGGAAACATGCGATAAGCCCGCGCGGCGCTTGAGCGGCCAGAGGCAAAACTAGAGCGATTCCATTTGAATGGAATTCGCTCTAGAATCCCGGTCATGGACCTCGACGACCTTCCGACCCCGGCCCTGATCCTCGATCGGGCCCGCCTCGCCCGCAACACCCAGGCCATGACCGAGCGCGTCAAGGCGCTGGGCGTCGGCCTGCGCCCGCACATGAAGACCGCCAAATCCGCCGACGTGGCCGGGCTGGCGGTGGACGGCAATTTCGGCGGCATCACCGTCTCGACCCTCAATGAAGCCGAGTATTTCCTCGGCCACGGCATCACCGACATCACCAATGCCGTCTGCATCGTGCCGGCGAAGCTCGACCAGGCGGCGGCGCTGATCGACCGCGGCGCGGACCTGAAGCTGATCACCGACAACGCCGGCGTGGCCAAGGCCATTGCCGCCCATCCCGGCCCCAGGGACGGCGCCTTCAAGGTGCTGGCCGAAATCGATTGCGGCGAGCACCGCACCGGCGTGGTGCCCGAATCGGCCGACCTTTTGGACATCGCCGGCACCTTGGCGGCGGCCGCAAAGGCGGAGTTCGCGGGTGTGTTGACCCACGCCGGGCATTCTTATGCCTGCCGGACCGAAGACGACATGGCCGCCGTCGCCGA
The DNA here is from genome assembly GCA_022563215.1 of Pseudomonadota bacterium. Lineage (GTDB taxonomy): Bacteria > Pseudomonadota > Alphaproteobacteria > Rhodospirillales > Casp-alpha2 > Casp-alpha2. The sequence goes on along the minus strand of JADFNT010000124.1, from coordinate 4,888 downwards.
GGAGGAACGGGCCGGCGCCGTCAGGGCGGCGGAAAGGATCGCCGGGGCCGGAATTCCGTGCCCCACCGTCAGCACCGGGTCGACGCCGTGCGTGATGTTCGCCCGTGACGTTACCGGCGTCACCGAGGTCCGCCCCGGCGTCTACATGTTCGGCGACCTGTTCCAGGCCGGCCTCGGCACCCGGGCCATCGATGAAATCGCCATTTCCGTCCTGGCCACGGTGATGGCCCACGGGCGCGACCGGAACCAAGTCTATATCGACGCCGGCGGGCTGGCGCTGTCGAAGGATCGGGCCACGGCGGCGCTCGATGACGACTGCGGCTATGGGCTGGTGTGCGACGCCCAAACCGCCGAGCCGATCCCCGGGCTTCGCGTCGCCTCGGTGCACCAAGAACACGGCCAGGTCACCGGTGACGGGCCGCTGCCGTTCGACGATTTGCCGGTCGGCTCGAAGGTACGGGTGCTGCCCAACCACGTGTGCATGACGGCGGCCGCCTACGACGCCTATAACGTCATCGATAGCGATGAAGGCGGTGGGGGCACCGAGGTCATCGCCACCTGGGGGCGCTGCAACGGCTGGTAGGAGGCTTAAGCTTTGGCGCGCCTTGTCCTCAGGCGTCCATAATGGCGGTCTTTGGGGCGTCCTTCGGGACGACGCTTTTCCGCCGTTGGCGTTGGCTGGCCGATTTCAACTGCCCGCAGGCGGCCATGATGTCGCGGCCCCGGGGCGTGCGGATCGGCGCCGACAGGCCGCCGTCGTTGAGGATTTGGGCGAACCGCTTCATCGTTGCCGGGCTCGAGCATTCAAAGGTTGCCCCCGGCCACGGGTTGAAGGGGATCAGGTTGAACTTGGCCGGGATGCCGCGAACCAGCCGCAATAACTCCCTGGCGTCGGCGTCGGAATCGTTGACGCCCTTTAGCATTACGTATTCAAAGGTGATGCGGCGCGCGTTGTTGGCGCCGGGATAGGCGCGGCAGGCCTTTAACAGCTCCTTGATCGGGTGCTTGCGGTTGATCGGCACCAACTGGTCGCGCAGGTCGTCGGTGCAGGCATGCAGGCTGACCGCCAGGTTGACGCCGAGCTCGTCGCCGCACCGCGCCATCATCGGCACCACGCCCGAGGTCGACAGCGTGATCCGCCGTTTCGACACCGAGATGCCTTCCGGGTCCATGATGATTCTAAGGGCCTTGGCAACGTTGTCGAAATTGTACAAGGGCTCGCCCATGCCCATCACGACGATGTTGGACAACAGCCGCCCGCCCTTGGGACTGGGCCATTCGCCGCAGGCGTCGCGGGCGATCATCAACTGGCCGACGATCTCGGCCGCGCTCAGGTTGCGGACCAGCCTCTGGGTGCCGGTGTGGCAGAACGGGCACGTCAGCGTGCACCCGACCTGGGACGAGATGCACAGCGCGCCGCGGTCGTCCTCGGGGATAAAGACGCATTCGGCCTCGTTGCCGTCGTCGAACCTGAGCAGCCATTTCCGGGACCGGTCCTGGGACTTCTGCTCGCTGGCGATCTCGGGCCGGGTAACGCGGAAGCGCTCGGCGAGTTTCGCCCGCGCGTCTTTGGACAACGTTGTCATCTTGGCGAAATCGCCCTCGCCCCGGTGATAAATCCAATGCCAAAGCTGCTTGGCGCGGAACGGCTTCTCGCCGATGGCCGCCAGCTCGGCGGCCAGCTCGTCGCGCTCGAGCCCGATCAGGTTTTTACGTTCGTCGGTCATCATCGGCGACCCTATAACACGCCGGGGGCCCGGACCCACGAAAAAGAACACCCGCCGGCGGAATGGGAAATATTCAGCATTCTCCGGCTTTGTCGAGGGAAGGGCAGGGAGAAGGCGGTTCTTATGGCGGGGAAATGAAGGTACAGTCCGCAGCATTCGGAGGGTTTTTGGGATATGCAGGCAAAATCCAATGCCGCCGCGGTGATCGCCGTCGTCCTTGCCGCCCTTCTCTTAGGCTCCTCCGGGGCAACCCCGGCCCAGGCGGCGGAGATGAACTGCGACACGCTGATCGGGAAATTGAAGGAGTCGGGGGAATTCCCGAAGATATCCATCAACCCCGCCGACGAAACCGTGCAAGTGGCCACGTCGGAAGGCTGGTGCAGCGAATCCATCGAAACCTGGAGCCAACGCCCGCTCCTGCCGAAGACCAAGCCACGGAAAAAAACCAGGACCACCAGTCCGCCGCCGCGCCCCAGACGGCATTATTTAACCCAAGAACCGGACAGGTATCCGGTTCCCGAACCGCCGAAATCCAGCGGCCGGACCGCCGCCCCCGCCCAACGGTTGCCGGCGAAGCCCGCCGCCTGCGACCGGCGGCTTGAAAATTTCTGGAACGTGCAGGTGACCAAGGTCGAAGGCGTCAAGCATTGGCTGTTCCGGGTCTTTACCCTCGACATGGACGGCGACCAGCGGGTCGACAACGTCAGCTTCACCTTCAAGGACAAGAGCGGTGCCGAGCGGATCGTCCACTACTTCGGCGTTCCCGGCGGTATCTCCGGGAGCCTGATTGCGACCCTGAAGCTCCCCGACGACGGATGGATCAAGCGGCTTTGCTTCGGCGACCTTTCCTTCGAAAAACCGGAACACTTCGGCCAAAAACCCCTGGTGTCGAAATGGATCGAGATCGAAAAACCGGATTTGGCTGGGGAAATGGAAGCCAAGGAAAAGGGCGTTCCCTACAAGTCGAAAGTAAAGAAAAAGAAAAAACCCAAGGTCCCCGATTACGGGATGACGACCGGTGACTGGGCGGCCATGGGCGGCGGGTTGGTGGCGTTGCTGGCGGCGGTCGGCGGCGGCGTTTTCTTCATCCGCCGCAGAAGGAAGAGCGCCAAAGGGGGTGATGAGGACGGCGAAGACGATGAAGACGAGGACGGAAATGGCGATTCCTTTATCGATGACGAAGACGGCGACGAGGACGCTCGGGACAGGAAATCGAAAAAAGGACTGGGATCTTTCTTCGACCGTTTTAAAAAGAAAAGCGCCGCCAAGGATGAGGATGAGGATGACGAAGACGAAGACGGCCCCTTCGGCGCGGCAAAAGACAAACTGGGCGGGCTGGGAAAAAAACCGAAAAAATAACCGGGGGGTGAAAGCCCTCCTTGGCGGCGGTTCTATCCGTCAAGTTGAATGGGGAGGAAGACAATGCGTCTCAAGGACAAAATCGCTCTCGTTTTCGGCGCCGGCCAGAGCCCGGGGCCGACCCCGGCCGTCGGCAACGGCCGTGCCACGTCGATCCTGTATGCCCGCGAAGGCGCCAAGGTCATGGCCGTGGACCGCAACCTGGAATCGGCGCGCGATACGGTGCGGATGATCGAGGACGAAGGCGGCGAGGCTGCGGCCGTCGAGGCCGACGTGACGATTGAGGCGGAGGTCAAGGCGGCCGTCCGGGCCTGTGTCGACAAATGGGGTCGCATCGACATCCTGCACAACAACGTCGGCATCAGCGTCGAGGGCGGCGACGCCGAGATCACCGAGATCGAATCCGAGGCCTTCGACCGCATCGTTGCCGTCAACCTCCGGTCCATGGTCTATGCCTGCAAACACGCGCTGCCGGTGATGCGCGAACAGAAAAGCGGCGTCATCGTCAGCATTTCCTCGATGGCGGCCAGGGAGGAATACCCCTGGGTCGCCTACAAGGCGACGAAGTCGGCGATGATCGCGCTGACCGAACAACTGGCGATCCAGAACGCCGAATACGGCATCCGCGCCAACGTCATCCTGCCGGGGCTGATGGATACCCCGATGGCGGTCGACCGTCGGGCCGAGGCCTGGGACCGCCCCCGCGAAGACGTGGCCCGGGAACGGGACGCCAAGATACCGCTTCGCGGCAAGATGGGGACCGCCTGGGACGTCGCCTATGCGGCGCTTTTCCTGGCTTCCGACGAAGCCAACTTCATCACCGGCACGGCGCTTCCCGTCGATGGCGGCCGCGGCTGCCGCGTCGGTTAGATTCTATCCACCGGGACAAAAAAGGAATTTTAAAATGCAGCGGTTGCCCGAACTCGACCCCGGGACCCTCGCGGGCCGGCAGAAGGAAGTCTACGACACTATCGCGGGTGGACCGCGTGGCGGGGTCCGGGGGCCGTTCGTGGCGCTTCTGCAATGCCCCGATATCGCCGATTACGTTCAGGGGCTGGGCGCCCACATTCGTTTCGAGGGCGCCTTGCCGGGCCCTTTGCGGGAACTGGCGATCCTGATGACGGCCCGGTTCTGGACCGCGGCCTACGAATGGTGCGCCCATGCGCCGATCGCCGAAAAGGAAGGGTTGGCGCCGGAAATCATCGCCGCCATCGGCGACAAGAAAACGCCGGAATTCCAATCGGCCGAGGAAAAGGCGGTGTACGATTTCTGCCAAGAAGCCCTGGAACAACGCCGGGTCGGCGACGACGCCTTTGCCGGGGTCGTCGATGCCCTGGGCCGGGAAGGGGCGGCGGAACTGGCCGCGGTGATGGGCTATTACTCGTTGATCTCGATGGTCCTCAACACCTTCGAGATCGCGCCGCCGGAAGGCGCCGAATCGCCGTTTTAGGCGCCAACGGGGAAAAGAAAACGGGCCGCGGCTATATTTGCCGCAGCCCGCTTCGTTGTCGGCGTTGTCATTGCATCCGTTACCCAAGCCCCGCGCGACGGGGTCGCACGACGGGTCACGCGGCCTTGATTTCTTCCAGGTACTTGCCGACGTCGGCGCGCAACAAATCGGCTTGTTGGGCCAACTCGTCGGCCGCGGTGACCACTTGGCCGGAGGCTTGCTGGGTTTCGCCGGCCGCTTTGGTGACCCCGGCGATGTCGATCGTCACTTTATCGGTGTAGGTGGCGGCTTCGGTAACGTTGCGCGCGATCTCCTGGGTCGCCGCGGATTGCTCCTCGACGGCCGCCGAGAT
>JADFNT010000123.1 GCA_022563215.1 Pseudomonadota bacterium | reverse complement strand
GGGCGGCGGCCCCTCGGCGTCGTAGAACGAGCTCGCCTCGAAGGCGAAGTTCGACCCGGTCATCGCCGAGCACAGCATTTCCACCATCAGCACCAGGGCCGCGCCCCGGGCGTCGCCCATGGGCAGGAACGAGCCCTCGAAGCCGGCCTTGGCGTCGGTGGTCGGATTGCCGTCGGTGTCCAGGCACCAGCCCTCGGGGATCGCCTCGCCCCGGTCGGCGGCGAGCTTGACCTTGCCGCGCGCGACCTTGGAGAGGGAACTGTCGACGACCAGCGGCGGGGCGTCCTTGCGCGGGCACGAGAAGGCGATCGGGTTGGTGCCGAAAAGGGGCCGGCTGCCGCCCCAGGGCGCGATGGCCCCGAACGAATTGGTAAACGCGATGGCGGCGAGGCCGGCCTCGGCCAATCGCTCCGTATGGTGGCCCATGACCCCGGCGTTGTGCGAATGGCCGACGGCGACGGCGACGACGCCGGTGCGCCCGACGATCTCCTGGGCCTTATCCAGGCCCCTGTCGATGGCCGGAAAGGCGAAGCCCGAACGGGCATCGACGCGGAGCGTCGCGTCGCCGGTGACGGTCAACGACGGTTCGGCGAAGCCGTCGACCTTGCCGGCGATGGCCTGGGCCGAGAACGCCGGCAGCCGGGCAACGCCGTGGGACGCCAATCCGTCGGCATCGGCCTTGATCAGGGCATCGGCGACGGAGACGGCGTTCTCGTGCGAGGTTTTCGACGCCTTCAACACCCCGACGGCCAGGTCATGCAGGTCGCCGAGGCCGCGGACCGCCATTGATCGCCCTCCCCTCCGGTTTTAGCGCGCCTCAGGCCCGGTCAGGCGCTACGGTAAAGCTTGGTCAGCACGAATTCCCGGTGGCCGAGGGTTTCCGCCGCCGTCAAACGCCCGTTGCAGGTGCGCATCGTGATGTCGATCAGCGCCTCCCCGGCCTTATTCAGGGTCATCTCGCGCCTAAGGATGCCGGAAACGTCCAGATCCACGTGCTCGCCCATGGTGCGCACGGTGCGCGGGTTGGCGGAAAGCTTGATTACCGGCTCGATGGGGTTGCCGATGATGTTGCCCTGGCCGGTCGGGAACAGGTGGACGACGAAACCGGCGGCGGCCTGAAGGGTCACGCATTCGGCGGCGGCCGATGAGCTGTCCATGAAATAGAGCCCCGGGCCCTTCCTCGGCGTCTCGGCGGGGCCGAGAACGTCGATGTAGCGGGTCTTCTTGCCGATCTTCTCGAGGTTGCCGAAGGCCTTTTCCTCGATCGTCGTCAGCCCGCCTTCGATGTTGCCCTTGGTCGGCTGCGAATCGGACAGGTCGTCGGTCTTGTAGGGCTCGATGACCTCGTCCATGTAGGCCTGCCAGGTGTCGAGGAACTTCTGGCCGATCTTCTTGGTCTTGCCGCGCTCGGCACAGATGAGCTCGGCGCCGGTGATCTCCGACGTTTCGCCGAAACACGTGGTCGCGCCCCAGGCGTCGAATTTGTCGATGAAGTTGCCGACCGTCGGGTTCGACGCCAGCCCCGACGTGGTGTCGGACTCGCCGCATTTGACCGAAACCCACAGGTCCTTGACCTGGCATTTCTGGCGCTCCCGCTCGGAGGCCCATTGCAGGTATTCCTTGGCCTTGCGGCTGGCGTTGGCGATGGTCTTGATATCGCCGTGTTTCTCGATGGCGAAGCCGATGACCGGCTTGCCGGTCTTGGCGATGCCACGAACGACGCGGCCGGTCCATTCCGGTTCGATGCCGATGACGACGACGGCGGCGACGTTGGGGTTGGAACCGGTGCCGATAAGGGTGCGGAAGTGAAGCTCCAGGTCCTCGCCGAATTGCAGCCGCCCGTAGGAATGGGGGATCGCCATGGTGCCCTTGATGTTGTTGGCGACCGATTCAGAGGCCGCATTGGACAGGTCGTCCAACGGCAGGATGATGACGTGGTTGCGGATTCCGACGCGGCCGTTCTTGCGCCGCCAGCCCATGAACGTCGGTTTCTTGCCCCCGGAACGCCCCGGGGCGCGTTTTGCCGGGGCGCGCTTCGCCTGGGCGCGCCCGTCGGGCCGAACCCGCCGGGTGGGCTTGGCTTTGGCGCGCCGGGTGGCCTTGATCCGCTTGTCGGTCTTGGCGGCGGCGCGCTTGGCCGGCTTGGCGCCGGTGCGGCGGCCGGTCTTTGTCAGTCGGTCGGATTTGGCGCTTAGCCGCCGCGGCGCCTTGGTGCGCTTGTTTTGCTTCGCCGCCTTGCGCTTGCCCGTGGTTTTTTTCGCTTTCCTGGCCATGGCTACCACCTTTTTGTCTTCAGGTTCTGGGTATGGACGTGACCGCCCTTCTTGATGGCGGCGACGGCCTTGCCGATGTCGTGTCCGTACTTGAGGACGGTGTCGTCCTTCTTCATCGGCCGGAGGGCGATTTTGTGGCCGATGGGGATGGCGTTCAGGCACTTCATCCTGACGGTCTTGTTACCCTGCATGACCCAACCGGTCAGCATCTGGCCCTTCTTGACTCCCTCGACGACGATGACGCCGACGGAATCGGTCTTGTCATGGACAATATAATGAGGTGCGGCCACCGGATCCTCCCTGATTTTGGCGTTTGTTCTTGGAATTCCTGGGAGGATCGTACTGGAGCCTTCCGGCCGAGGCAATACGAGCCCAGGGGGTCGAAGTCGGGAGAGACGAGCGGTCGTGGCCTTATCCGCCGGCCGCCTCGCGGTGCCTTTTCCGCATCACCGTTTGACGATTATCTGCAGCCGGCTGATAGAAGACGGTGATGGCGCCGGTGGCTCGTTGGAAGTCCTGTTCCGTCTCGCCTTCCTTGACTTCAAGCGCATCGAAACCGCAGCGCTGCATGAACAGGTACTGGTCGCGGAGCACGTTGCCGATGGCCCGGACCTCGCCCCGGTAACCAAAGCGTTCCCTTAGGCGCCGGGCGTTGGTATAGGCGCGGCCGTCCTTGAACACCGGGAACGCCAGCGCGACGACGCCCAGATGCTCCAAATCGTCGGCAATGTCGCCCGCCGTATGGTCGCTTTGCAGCCGCACGCCGACCGGGTCTTTGCGCTTGATGAGCGCGTCCCGTTCTTCGCGCCAACGCTTGAGGCCGACGATCACCGGCCCGGAGGCCGGGATCGCCACCTCGTCGGCGACGTGGGTCCAGGGGTCGTTGGCCAGCTTGCCGTTTTTAAGCAGCGGCATCGGTCTTCTCCGGATAAAGCCGCTCCTTGAACGGCTCGGCGCCGAGGCGGCGGTAGGTGTCGAGGAAGCGCTCACCGTCGGCGCGCAGCGTCACATAGGTGGTGACAACCGCCTCCACCGCGTCGACAACGTCGTCGGACGAGAACGCCGGCCCGACGACGTCGCCGATGGTGGCGTCCATGGCCGGGTTGCCGCCGAGGGTAATCTGGTAGTACTCCTCGCCCTTGCGTTCGACGCCGAGGATGCCGATGTGGCCGACGTGGTGGTGGCCGCAGGCGTTGATGCAGCCCGAAATCTTGAGCCTCAGCTCGCCGATGTCCAGTTGCCGGTCGAGATCGGCGAAGCGCTTGCCGATACGCTGCGCCACGGGGATCGAGCGGGCGTTGGCGAGGCCGCAGTAATCGAGCCCCGGGCAGCAGATCATGTCGCCGATGAGGCTCAGGTTCGGGGTCGCGAAACCGATTTCGTCAAGCGCCCGCCAAAGCCGGTAGAGGTCGGCCTCCTTGACATGGGCGAACACCAGGTTCTGTTCGTGGGTGACCCGGATCTCGCCGAAGCTGTACTGGTCAGCCAAGTCGGCGACGGCATCCATCTGCTCGGCGGTCGCGTCGCCGGGGGGGACGTCCAGAGGCTTCAAGGACAAATTCACGATGGCGTATCCCGGCTGCTTGTGGAGGGCGACGTTGGTGCGGGCCCAGCGGGCGAAGGCCGGGCTCTCGAACTTGGCGACGTCGAACGCCCGGGCGTCGGATTCCGCCATCTCGTGGGGCGGCGGCGCGAAGTGGGCCGCGACCCGGTCGATCTCGGCCTGGGGCAGCTTCAGGGGGCCGTCCTTGATCTGGCGCCACTCCTCCTCGACCAGCTTCTGCATCTCGTCGATGCCGAGCGCGTAGACCAGGATCTTGAGCTTGGCCTTGAAGATGTTGTCGCGCCGCCCCATCAGGTTGTAGATGCGCATGATCGCTTCCAGGTAGCTCAAGAGATCGTGCCGGGGCAGGAACTCGCGGACGGTCTGGGCGATCATCGGCGTCCGCCCCTGGCCGCCGCCGATGATGATCTCGAAACCGGTCTCGCCGGCATCGTTCTTCTTCAGGATGACGCCGATGTCGTGGAACTTGGCCGCCGTGCGGTCATTGGGCGAGCCGGTAACGGCGATCTTGAACTTGCGCGGCAGGAACGAAAATTCCGGATGCAGGACCGACCACTGGCGGATGATCTCGGCCCAGATTCGCGAATCCTCGATCTCGTCGGCGGCGACGCCGGCGTATTGGTCGGCGGTGATGTTGCGGAACGAGTTGCCGCTGGTCTGGATGGCGTGCATCTGGACCTCGGCCAGCTCGGCCAGGATATCCGGCGTATCCTCCAGCTTCAGCCAGTTGAACTGGATGCACTGGCGGGTGGTGAAATGACCGTAGCCGCGGTCATACGTGCGCGCGATGTGGGCGAGCTTGCGAAGCTGGGTCGACGACAGCATGCCGTAGGGAATGGCGATCCGGAGCATGTAGGCGTGGAGCTGGATGTAGAGCCCGTTCATCAGCCGCAAGGGCTTGAACTCGTCCTCGGTGATCTCGCCGGCCATCCGCCGGGCGACCTGATCGCGGAACTGCTCGACCCGTTCGCCGACCAGCCGCTGATCCAATGGGTCATAGCGGTACATGGTCTCCGATCCTCCCTCAGGCGCCGTCGCCGGACGGGCGCGATGCCCCGCCGCCCGGCGTGAAATGGTCCGCGTCCGATGGTGTGGTCTTGACGAAATCCGGATGCACCGGCGGGCCGTAGGCGCGGATGCGCTCGCGGTAGCGCACCGGTCTGATCTCGCCCCCATCCTCGGTGACGTCGATCAGGTAGGGGTCCGCGACGACGGCGTCGTCCGACGCCTTGTCCGCCATTTCGGTGGCCGCTGCCTGGTCCTCGGAGGTCGCGACCAAACGGCTCTGAGAAACGGTCTCGGTCCAGCCGCCGGCATCATCCAAGTATACGACGATCCCGTCGGCGACCCTGTTGCCGGTAAAAATTTGCAACGTCATTTGATTGCCCTCGGCACCCGACCGGAAAAAACGCACTGCTGGCGGGGTGTGAGGCAAAGGATGGAGGGTTTTTTATACTACGTCAAGTTTAATGTAATATATATCTCATAAACAGAATAAAACTGTTAATTATTTCCAAGCCAATAACTAGAAAATATTAATTTTTGCTCAGGTTCATCAATTCCAATAAGCACCGTCGCCGGATAATAATACGGGGGTTCAATTGGTTGATTTGCAGAAAGCGCCAGAAAAAGAACAAGGGGTGTTTTTACTTCAGAATTAATTCTTAAACCTAAATATTTATTTCTTGGAAATTCCATATTCACACCCCTGTTTATATTTTAATTTTGTTTTTTTCTATTCCGGGCTATTCTCAACAATGTGGTGGAGGTAACGAAGGTGGAAATCAAGGTGGAGGTAATGAAAATGGAGGAGGAAATTGGAATGTCCCAATTCAACAATCCTACGACCCCAACGACATCATCCCC
>JADFNT010000122.1 GCA_022563215.1 Pseudomonadota bacterium | reverse complement strand
TAAGAACGGCAAAAATCCGGGCCGCGTATTCGGCAACGATAGAGCCATTCGCGCCGTGGTGGTTACAGCCGCCTCGCGGGCGTCTATACGCGCGTGAACCAGCAAGCTCGAATACGCTTAGGTGTCGGGTCATCGCAGGTGACGGTGACGGTGCCGGTAAACGGCGACGGTCTGTCCTTTGAAGCCGAAGCTCAAAAGCGCCCAGACGCCGCGCAGCCAGTATTCAAAGTTCCTCATGTTCGTCTCCCGTTCGACCATCGTTGCTTAACGGCGAGGAGGGCATTAAACGGGACTAAAATGACATTTTCTTGCCGGAAATGTGGCATTCTTGTGATTATTTGAATTTGAGTTCATGACCTAGGGGGAGGTTTCCGGCATGACCGCACCGACCACATCCTTCGTCACCCATTTGGAATGCTCCGAAACCGGCGAGCATTATCCGGCCGGCGTCCTGCACGGGCTTTCCAGGGCCGGGGCGCCGTTGCTGGTGCGCTATGACCTGGGCGCGCTTGCCAACGCCGTCACCAAGGAAGACATCGCCGCCCGCCCGCCCGACATGTGGCGCTACCGGGAATTCCTGCCCTTGAGCCCGGATATCGAGCCCATTACCTTGGGCGAGACCATGACCCCGCTGGTCCGGGTGCCGACGGTGGAAAAACGCCTCGGCATGGAAGTCATCCTGGTCAAGGACGAAGGACGGCTGCCCACCGGCTCGTTCAAGGGCCGGGGCATGTCGGTGGCGGTCAGCATGGCCAAGGCCTTCGGCGTCAAGCGCATTGCCATCCCGACGGCGGGCAACGCCGGCGCCGGGTTGGCGGCCTATGCGAGCCGCGCCGGCATCGAATCGTTCGTGTTCACGCCCGCCGACACCCCCGACATCACGGCCAGCGAGATCGCCTTTCACGGCGCCAAGGCGTGGCGGGTCGACGGCCTGGTCGGGGACTGCGCCGCCATCGTCGCCGCCGGTACCGAGGAAATGGGCTGGTTCGATCTCACCACCCTGAAGGAGCCCTACCGGGTCGAAGGCAAGAAGACCATGGGCCTGGAAATCGCCGAGCAATTCTCCTGGCGGCTGCCGGACGTGATCTTTTTTCCGACCGGCTGCGGCCCCATCGTCAGGGCGTTTGAGGCCGGCGAGCGCGAAGTGACGGAACCGTGGGAAAACGTCACCACTCAAATTCACGGCGTGCGCGTGCCCAATCCCATCGGCGGCCGGCTGGTGCTGGACGTGCTCTACGAATCGAACGGCTTCGGCACCGCCGTCGACGATGACGCCGTGACCGAGGCCCGGGCCAGGATTTGCGCCGAGGAAGGCTTTCATATGTGCCCCGAGGGCGCGGCCTGCGTCGTCGCCTTGGAAATGGAGCGCGAGTCCGGCCGCATCAAGGCGGACGACCGGGTGGTGCTGTTCAATACCGCCAGCGGCCTGAAATCGCCGATGCCGCCCTTGGAAAATCGTTTGGAACCGGGCCGGGCGGTCGATTATTCGGCGCTTTGAAGCGCCGCCGTTCAGGTCACCTTGAAGCGTATTAGGCCTAGTCCTTCAACCCCGCCTTCCATGACGGCTCCCCGCTGGCGGCGCTGCGGGCGCGGAAAATGCGCGTCTTCGAGGAACGGGTTTCAGGGATCGGGCGCAGCCTCGCGGTGAGGCTGCATACGGCGGCCCTGTTCCTGGCCGCCGGGGGCTCGATGACCCGCTGACCCGCTGGCAAGAGGGGGGCCTTCCCCGGCCCGGTTCTGCCCTGCCCGGCCCTGTCCCGGGACTCCCTGGGGCGGGGGGAACCTGCTATACTAAACGCGCCCCCGGCGTCCATGGCCGGGGGCGCGTTTGGCCCGCTTTGGACCAACAGGACGCCTGAGAAGCATGAGCGACTCCCACCCCGAAATCCGCGAATCCGTCCGCGCCTTGTGCCAGGACTTCCCCGGCGAATACTGGCGCGCGTTGGACCGCGAGCGGGCCTATCCGAGCGAATTCGTCAAGGCGTTGACCGATGCCGGGTTCCTCGCCGTCCTGATCCCCGAGGAATACGGCGGTAGCGGCCTCGGCCTATCGGAAGCCGCCGCCATCCTCGGCGAAATCCACAAATCAGGCGGCAACGGCGGCGCCTGCCACGCCCAGATATACATGATGGGGACCGTTCTCCGGCACGGTTCGGACGAACAGAAAAACGAAATCCTGCCGAAAATCGCCGCCGGCGAACTACGCCTTCAGGCCTTTGGGGTGACCGAGCCGACCAGCGGCACCGACACCAGCCGCATCCGTACCACCGCCGAGAGGGACGGCGATGATTACATCATCAATGGCCAGAAGGTGTGGACGTCACGGGCCGAACACTCGGACCTGATGCTGGTGCTGGCCCGCACACAGCCCCGCGACGAAGGCGAAAAACCCCACGACGGCATGTCCGTGTTCATCATCGACATGCGCGATGCCAAGGATCGCGGCCTGACCATCAAGCCCCTGCGCGCGATGATCAACCACGCGACCACGGAAGTCTTTTTCGACGATTTGCGTGTGCCTGCGCGTAATTTGGTCGGCGAAGAGGGCAAGGGATTCCGGTATCTGCTCGACGGCCTCAACGCCGAGCGCATCCTGATCGCCGCCGAGGCCATCGGCGACGCGCGGTGGTTCATTGCCAAGGCGACGGCGTACGCCGGCGAACGCCGGGTTTTCGACCGCCCGATCGGCGAAAACCAGGGCATTCAGTTCCCCATCGCCCGCGCCCATGTCCGCACCGAGGCCGCCGATCTGATGGTCGAAAAGGCGATCGGCCTGTTCGATGCCGGCCAGCCCTGCGGCGCCGAGGCCAACATGGCCAAGCTCCTCGCCGCCGATGCCTCGTGGGAGGCCGCCGACATGTGTTTGCAGACCCATGGCGGGTTCGGCTTCGCCGAGGAATACGATATCGAGCGCAAGTTCCGCGAAACCCGGCTTTTCCAGGTCGCGCCCATTTCCACCAACCTGATCCTCAGCTACATCGCCGAGCACGTGCTCGGGCTGCCGCGGTCGTTCTAGGCGTTCAAATCGTTTTCACCCTTCGGCGGGACCGGGGGTCCGGGGCGGTAAGTGACGAAGGTGGCCATCACAAGAGCGCCGAAAAGGGTATAGACAACCGTGAACACCCAACCGGGGGCCGAATAGTATAAAAGCCGGTCGAGCCAGTCGGCGATGAAGCCGACCTGGTATTCCTGCTCGCCGGCCCTTCGGCGCATCTCGCTTTCCCAGATCGTCAACGGGCACCATTTACCCAGCCATTGTTGGACGACGACGTAGGCGATGGCGCCGAGATGGACGTAGCGGAAGGCCCGGTTCCGGGTCCAGGCCCAGCCCAGTCCCCAGCCGGCGAGAATCAGCACCTGCCCGACGATGACGAACAACACGAACAGCGCATGGACGACGCCGATGACATCGGCCCACAAACCGTAATTCACCGTCCTCCCCCGCTCGTAAAAGCCTAAGATAGCGCGAAAAGGCGGTGGCGTGCTAAGTAAGCCTCATGACCCTGGATATGGACCACCTCAGGCAATGGATCGGCCGCACCGAGGACGCCGAGGACGTCGCCACGGCGGCGCCCCTGGCCTGTCTGGCGGCGACCCTCGACCGCGACGACCCCGAACCGGAAACCGGCGATCCGGTGCCGCCGGGCGGGCATTGGCTGTATTTCCTGCCGCGCACCCGGCAATCGGACCTGGACCAGAACGGCCACGCCAAGAAAGGCGGTTTCCTGCCGCCGGTGCCGTTCGAACGCCGCATGTGGGCCGGCGGGCGCATCCGGTTCTTGAAATCCCTTCGCGTCGGAGACGCCATCAGGCGGCAATCCGAGATCCTCGACGTGGCCCTGAAAGACGGCAAAAGCGGGCCTTTGGTGTTCGTGGTCGTGCGCCACCGGGTGTCCGGCCCCGGCGGCCTGGCCATCGAAGAAGAGCACGACATCGTTTATCGTGGCTTTACCGGCGGCCGACAGGCTTCCCAGCCGGCACCGAAGGAACCGCCCGAAGACGCCCCGTGGCGGCGCATGATCGAACCGGACCCGGTGCTGCTGTTCCGCTATTCGGCGCTGATCTTCAACGGCCACCGCATCCACTACGACCGGGATTATGTGACCAAACACGAAGGCTATCCCGGCCTGATCGTTCACGGGCCGCTGATCGCGACGTTGCTGATGGACCTGTTCCGGCGCCAGTGCCCGGACGTTCCCTTGAGCCGCTTCGATTACCGGGCCCGGGAGCCGATTTTCGACCTCGGCCCGTTCACCGTCGCCGGCAAGCCCGAAGATAATGGACAGAGGGCGTCGCTGTGGGCGCTCGACCACTTGGGCCGGGTGGCGATGACGGCGAACGCGGAAACCGGCGATGGCTGAGCCCCGCAAGCGCCAACCGGATGCCGATGTCATCGTCGTGTTGGGCTCCAAACTGTCGCCCGACGGCCGGCCGACGCCGTCGCTGAAGCGCCGCGTCGCCCAGGCCGTGCGCCTGTTCCGCGAAGGCCGGGCGGAAAACCTTTTGCTGTCGGGGGGCGTCCATGACCACCCGACGCCCGAGGCCGAGGTAATGGCGGCGATGGCCCGGGACGCCGGCATCGGCGCCGAAAACATCGTTATCGAGGCCCGTTCCCTCAACACCCTCGAGAACGCCGCCCTCTCGGCGGCAGAAATGGAGAAACGCGGCTGGCGCCGGGCCATCGTCGTCACCGATAATTTCCACCTGCCCCGCGCGCTCTTTACCTTCCGCCGCTTCGGCGTCGAGGTCACCGGCAGCGCCGCCCCCGGCGTCCGGGCCGACATGTCGGTGAAGCGGATCGCCGCCGCCTGGGCCCGCGAGGCGGTGGCGCTGCCCGTTTACGCCGTCCGGTTCCTGAGCGGCCGGGCCAAACGCGTTGTCGGGCGGGAATAAGGGCGCTAAAACCGCAACATGGCCGAAAACAAAGACCTTCCGTTGACCGGCGTCCGCGTGCTCGACGCCGCCACTTTCATCGCCGCGCCCTATACCGCCACCATCCTGGGCGAATTCGGGGCCGAGGTGATCAAGGTCGAACGGCCCGACGGCGGCGATCCGTTCCGGTATTTCGGCACGGCCACGGAAAGAGACGATTCGACCCTGGCCTGGCTGTCGGAATCGCGGAACAAGAAATCCGTGACCCTGGACCTCAAACAGCCCGAGGGCCAGGCCCTGTTCAGGCGGCTGGCGGCGAAATCCGACGTCATTTGCGAGAACTTCCGCCCCGGCACGCTGGAGAAATGGGGCCTCGGCTGGGACCGACTGAGCCGGGAAAACCAGGGCCTGGTGCTGCTTCGCATTACCGGCTACGGACAGACCGGGCCCTACAAGGACCGCCCCGGATTCGCCCGCGTGGCCCATGCCATAGGCGGGCTGACCCACCTTGCCGGCCATCCCGGCGAAACCCCGGTGACCCCGGGATCGACGTCGCTCGGCGATTACATCTCCGGCCTGTACGGCGCCGTCGGCGTGATGATGGCGCTCCGCCACCGCGACCAAACGGGCCGCGGGCAGGTTATCGACTTAGGCCTTTATGAATCGGTGTTCCGGATGCTCGACGAAATTGCCCCGGTTTATGCCAAGACCGGTTTCGTCCGCGGGCCCGAAGGCACGGGCACGCTCAACGCTTGCCCGCACGGCCATTTCCCGACCAAGGACGGCAAGTGGGTCGCTATAGCGTGCACCACCGACAAAAGGTTCCCCAGGCTTTG
>JADFNT010000121.1 GCA_022563215.1 Pseudomonadota bacterium | reverse complement strand
CCTGAAAAGCGCTGACGACGCCATTTCCGCCGCCTAGCCGGCACGCGCCGTCAACGAGCCGGCCCCGGGCTTAAGAATCGCCAGCGCTTAAGGAATAGGAGGAGAAAAAATGCGGATCGACAACAAGTCCTTTTACGCCGATCTGTTCACCAGGTCCGACACTTCGCCGTCCGCCCCCGGGCCCGGGCGCCAGCCCCCCCCGGCCGCCCCAGTGGTGATCCCCGGGGAGGCCCCGAAAGCGGTCAAGGCCGTGGCCGAGAGGGCGGTGAAGGCGCCCGCGCCTGAAAAAAACCTCCCCGCCCTGCCGGCGGCGAAGGAGCCGCCCGGCGTTGGCGGCGGCGGAGCGGCGAAACCGGTGTTGAAAGTGCGCTCGGCCATTTATGAACTGATCGGCGACGTCGACACCCATCACCTGTCGCCGCGCCAGATGTCGGAGCTCAGCCTCGACCTCTATGCCACCGGGGCGATTTCCTTCGACGACTATTCGGCCCTCGCCTTCCAGCCCGAACTGCATCCCGATTTCGACCGCACCATCGGCGCCCTGACCGGCGAGCGGGCGGACCCGGACCGGCCCCGCGACTTCGTCCGCCTGTGGGACGACCGGGCCGACTTCCAACGCCGCCACAACGCGGCGCGCGCCGACCTCGTCGAACAGAGCGAGCGCATCGCCTCGGTGCTGCGTCAGATCGAAACGCCGATCAGCATGGTCGTCTGAGGGGCGGCTAATAGATCAACTGGGCCAGCAGCTGCACGTAATCCATGGCCGTCAGCGGCCGCGGCGCGGTCTTCAGGTCGGCCATGATCGGGGCCTCGGCCGGGGCATCGATCAGGGCCATCGACCACTGGCCCGGCCGCACCCGGATCGCCCATGAGTCGGTGATCCCGGCCTGATAGATGGAGCGGTGGACGCGCTTCGCGTTGGCCTGCTCGAAGGGCCCGACGACGACCCGGAAAACGATGCCCTGTTCGAGATTCGCCGCCAGCACCGACGGCGTCAGGATGCGGTATTGGCTGCGCAGCTTCCTGGCGTTTTGGTGTTCGCGGAAGGAGCCGATGACGAAATAAAGCCCGGCTTCGGGTTCGCTGCCGAGTTCCTGGCCGGGCTCGAATTCCGGCTTGACCGTCTTGCCCGTCATGATGGTTTCGGCCTGCCAGTCCCCGGGGGACGTTTCGGCCGCGGCCGGAGCCGGTTCGGGAAGGGCGGCGACGGTGGTCTCGTCGACGAAGGGCTCGGAAAAGTTCGACGCCACCTCGAGAGTCTCCCCAAGACCGGATTCGAGGCCGGATTCGGGGCTGGATTCGGGACCGGCGGCGGTTTCGAAGTCGGCGATTTCTTCACCGTCAACAGTATCTGCCTGGGCCGCCCGGGGCGCCAAGTCAGCCTGGCGAACCGGCGCGATGGGCCCCGCGGGGGCGGGGGCGGAGGCGACGACGATCTCAAGCGGGTATCCGGCCATTTGCGGGCCGTCCTCGAAAAACACCGGCGGGCCGTCCTCGAAAAACAGGGGCTGGTAGGTCAGGACGGCGGTTTCGACGCCGTCGTCGATGATCGGCCGGGCGTTGGTCCGGGCGCCGTCGTCGGTGGCCAAAGGCCCGGTGGAGGTTGTCGGCGCGGCGTCGAAATCGACGGTGTCCTGGTCGTCGGTCAGCGCCGCCAATTGGTCTCCGTCGTCCTCGTCTTCGTCAATGGGCGCGAAATCGGCGCCGTCGGCGCCGTCGGCGACCATGATCGCGGTGCCGTCGTAATCGCGGCAGATTTGGCCGTCGTCCAGCAGCCCCCGCAGCACCGCGCAGTCCTTTTGCGCGAGCACGGAGATGCCGTGATCGGCCATGGTTTTTTCGGTCATCAGGTAGGAAAGGCCGTCCAGCGCCCACGACGCTATCTGCACCGGCACCGGCAGGGCGCAACCGCCGAGAAGGATCGCCGCGGTCCCCAAGACCATTATTCGCTTCATCGCTTTACCCTGGCTGGTTTTTTTCTTTCGTCGCAACCGTTCGGCGTCCGCCGTGTTTATTGTTTTGCGGGGTTAAGTTCTTCCCACCCTAGGTTCGGGAGCGATTTTTCGCCAGACCCCCCTTTGATCCGCATATTATCAATTGTTTTGGATGATTACAAATTTTCGTTTTGGCCCTTCCCCGGCTTATTTTTTTTGATCCCCGTCAGGGCTATCACCCTCTTTATCATCCCCGGGCTTCTTCGTTTTCGGCAAGCTGAGTTTGAGGTGCAGTTCCTTCAGCCGTTCGGGCTCGACCGCCGCCGGCGCCCCCATGAGAAGATCCTCGGCTTGCTGGTTCATCGGAAAGGCGATGACCTCGCGGATATTGGGCTCGTCGGCGAGCAGCATGACGATGCGGTCGATGCCGGGCGCCGATCCGCCGTGCGGCGGCGCCCCATAGCGAAACGCCCTGAGCAGGCCGCCGAATTTCTTCTCGACCTCGTCGGCGCCATAACCGGCGATCCCGAACGCCTTGATCATGATCTCGGGGCGGTGGTTCCTGATCGCGCCGGACGACAGCTCGACCCCGTTGCAGACGATGTCGTACTGCCAGGCCAGGATATCGAGCGGGTCGTCGTTCTCCAGCGCCTCCATGCCGCCCTGGGGCATCGAGAACGGGTTGTGGCTGAACTCGATCTCGCCTGAGTCCTCGTTGATCCCGTACATCGGGTAATCGACGATCCAGCAGAACTTGAACTCACCCTCGTCGACCAGGTCCAAATCGGTTCCGATCTTGGTCCTGGCGGCGGCGGCGAAGGGGTTGAAGACCTTAGGCGTCCCGCAGACGAAGAACACCGCGTCGCCGTCACCCAGACCTAAATCGTCCCTTAGCGCCCGCGTCCGCTCAGGCCCGATATTCTTGGCCACCGGGCCGGCGCCCTCGCCGTCGCGGAACATGATATAGCCCAGCCCCGGCTGCCCCTCGCCCTGGGCCCAGCTGTTCATGCGGTCGCAAAAGGCGCGGCTGCCGCCCTTGGGCGCCGGGATCGCAAAAACCCGCACCTTGTCGTCGGCCTCTATCATTCCGGCGAAGATCTTGAAGCCGGAGCCCCGGAAGGTATCGGTTGCGTCGCGCATTTCGAGCGGGTTGCGCAGGTCCGGCTTGTCGGTGCCGTACTTGGCCATCGAATCGGCATAGGCGATGCGCGGAAACGGCGGCTTGGTGACTTTTCGTTTGGTTTCCCTGTCAGGGCTATCGCCCTTCCCCGCCTCTTGTTTTTCCCCCCCGAACTCCTCGAACACCCCGGCCAGCACCGGCTCGATGGCCGCGAACACGTCGTCCTGGGTGACGAAGGCCATCTCGAAATCGAGCTGGTAGAACTCTCCCGGCGAACGGTCGGCGCGCGCGTCCTCGTCGCGGAAGCACGGCGCGATCTGGAAGTACTTGTCGAACCCGGCGACCATGAGCAGTTGCTTGAACTGCTGCGGCGCCTGCGGCAGGGCGTAAAAGGCGCCGGGATGGTGGCGGCTCGGCACCAGGTAATCGCGCGCCCCTTCGGGCGAGCTGGCGGTCAGGATCGGGGTCTGGAACTCCATGAACCCGGCCTCGGTCATGCGCCTTCGGATCGACGAAATGACGCCGTTCCTGAGCTTGATGTTCTGCTGCATGCGCTCGCGCCGCAGGTCCAGGAACCGGTAGCGGAGCCGCAAGTCCTCGCCGAAGTCCTCGTCGCCGAAGACCTGCATCGGCAGCACCTCGGCCGGGCTTTCGACGACGATCTCGTCCATGGTCAGCTCGACCTCGCCGGTCGGCAGGGCGGGGTTGATGGTGTCGTCGGTGCGCTTGACCACACGCCCGGTCACCGTCAGCACGCTTTCCGGCCGCGCCGCCTCGGCGATGGAAAACAGCTCCGACGACACGTCGATGACGCACTGGGTGATGCCGAAATGGTCGCGCAGGTCGACGAACAGCAGGTTGCCGTGGTCGCGCTTGCGGTGGATCCAGCCCGACAGCCGCGCCGGTTGGCCCTCGTCGCCGATCCTCAGTTCGCCGCAGGTATGGGTGCGGTAGGGGTGCATGAATTCGACTTCGCTTCGCCTGTATTTAGTAACCGGGAAAAGGCCCGGTAGTGGCCCGATTGTCAAGGGGCGCCTCGTTGCCGGACGGGAAAAGACCCGGCGAAAATATTGCGGCCCGGCGTTATGGCAAATCCCCGTCGAAATGTCCGCATTTGTCTGCGAATGTCTACATTCCGCCCGGCTTCAGGTTGGCCATCTTCAGGTTGACTCGCTGTCCCCCTGGCGGCTGGTAATCCGGTGGCCCCGGGGAGGCGGATTCGGTCTTGCCCTGGATGCCCGGGGGTGCGGGGGTGTCCCCCGGAATCATCACCGGGGGTGCGGGGGTGTCCCCCGAAATCAACGCCGGCAGCTTCGCCATGCCCCCGAGCTTGGCCTGCAACTCGACGGCGCGGGCGGCGGCGTAGAAGTGGTGGTCCTCGATGGCGCGGCAGTAGACGACTTCGAGCTTGCCCAACAGCACGTCCATGTCGCGGCCGTGGCCGGCGGCGAGCGACGATTGGATTTCCCTGATGCGGGCGCGGATGCGGTCCGTCCTCAGCAGCCGATAGCCCTGTTTCCTCGACCACTTGCGCGAGTAGCCGGCCTCAATGGCGGCGGTGGCGGCGGTGGCGTAAACGACGAAGCCCTGGCAGAACCGTTCCTGCCTGGGGTTCAGCGGGGTTGGCGTGGGGATTGGTGTTGGGGCCTGGGGGCGCATGATCTTATGCCTTTATGATACCACAAAGGAGAATAAGATCATATTTTAGGCGCATGTGTCAAGAAAAAAAGAACAAAAATAGTATTTATTGGGCGCGATGGCGGCCGGGATAACCGCCAGCAAGGGTTTTCCCCGCCCCGGGCAAGGGATTTCTACGCCCCGGGCGGCATCCCATTAACCGACATCGAAGGCGCTGGAATGAATGTCCGCTTATAGCCATAAGCGGACCTACACAGTAATGTGAGCGTGAGTTAGTTGTAAGTTCCAGCTTGTGTTTTTTTTGGTTAGATTGATCAGGACAGGGTAAATAAGGGAGAACTGGAGGGGGGGCTGGGAATGGTCAAGAAAACCTGGCCGAAAACGGAAGCCGGCACCATCGACTGGGAGGTAGTTTTTGAGAACCCGGAAACCGGGTTGATCCCCCTTATATCGGGGGCAAAGTCGGCGGGCGCGCTGCGCGACAGCGCCCTGGCCGTCATTAAGCTGCTCTACACCCACAAGGATGACCCTCCGGAGATCGAGCGTTTCACCGTCGAACTGCAAAGTTTGATTCCCGACGACACCCCCGAACACTTCCTCCCCCGTTTGGTAGAGGGCGTCACCGCCATTCTGCGCCAGATCAAAGACGAACGCATTCGCAAGGCGGAAGAGTATGCCGGCCAAAAGGGGGTGATCGAGGCCGGCAAAAAGCGCGGCGCAAGGAAGCGCGCGGAGAAAGCCAAGGAGAAGAAATCGCGGATCATTGCCCGGATCGCCGGAGGCGCCGCCTTGGCTGTCCTCGGCATGATCGTCTATTTGGCCGACCCCTGGGAGGAAGATGAGAAGAGTGCGATCCTGGTCCTGATCGAAAACGCAGGCCAGGGGAGCAAAGTGGCGGCGCCTCTCGCGCGGCGGATCATGGCCGCTTATTTTGAAAAACCAGCCCCGAGTCCATCCACGACGATTGCATAGGGAGACGCTACTTCGGCCATTCCCGTTCCGCCCCCGCCCGATCCAGATGCGGCGCCTAGTTGGGAAATCGACGAAGTCCCGTTTTGGGCACGGCGCGACTGACC
>JADFNT010000120.1 GCA_022563215.1 Pseudomonadota bacterium | reverse complement strand
TGCCGATGGCCAGAGTGCCGACGGGAATGCCGCCCGGCATCTGGGACATGGAAAGCAGGCTGTCCATGCCGCCCATGACCCGGGTTTCCATGGGCACGCCGAGAACCGGCAACGGCGTCTGCGCGGCGACGACACCCGGAAGCGCCGCCGCCATGCCGGCGCCGGCGATAATCACCTTCAGGCCCCGTTGGCGCGCGGTGGCGGCATATTCATTGACCTGTTCAGGGTTGCGGTGCGCCGACAAGATTTTCATTTCGTTGGAAATGCCGAGATCGTCCAGCGTTTCCGAGGCATTCCGCATAACGTCAAGGTCGGACTGGCTGCCCATGATGATGCCGACAAGGGGGGAATCGCTGGCCATGGTGACTTTCCTCGGTTTATTCGCCTTGCTATTAGGGAGCGTTATGGGCCCTTGATAAGGTCCGGCCCCCTTGGGAAAGCGGGCAATTATAGGTTTCCGCCCGCCCTAAGCAAGCGCCGTCAACAATCCGTTAACCATGGTGTGTGCTATAATCCCCAAATGGGGTCAATCCCTGTTTCGATTAGCCCCGGGGTTGAAGGATTCGCGTTATGGACGTGAATAAGACAGATGCCGTCACCCCTGTCGGGTCCGGTGGCCTGAAGAAGGATGGAAAGCGCGGCACCGACGAAGAACAGCGGGAAAAGGACCAGAACACGGAGGACGAGGCTTCCGGCGCTTCGCCGTGGGAAGGCACCGAGGCCTTTGCCGTTGATGGGCTTCTGGCCGGCGTCCTGACGCCCGAAGTCCAACAGGCCTTCGACAGCCTGGCAAGTCAGATCGAGCCTCTCAGGGCCGAGGTCGAGCGCGCCAAGGGCCGCGAGGCCCATTTCAAGGAGCTGGCGGAAAAGCATTCATTCTTGCCGGTGCCGGGCCGCCGGGAATTCAGCCGCGAATTGACCCATGTGCTTTCCAACTCGGAGCACCTGACGCCGCCGCCGAGCCTGGTTGTCCTTCATCTCGTCAATGCCGACGACATCCGCCGCCGTTTCGGACGCCGGGCGCTGGATGCGGCGTTGATACACGTGTGCGCCGTCATCGATGCCAACCTGCACCCCACCGATGTCGCCGGAAGCCTGGGCGGTAACGATTTCGGCCTTATCCTTCTGGTCGGCAATGATGAACTGGCGCAAACCAAGGCCCAGTCCCTGATCGATGCCGTCAAGGCACAACCCTTCCCCTGGCAGGAGGAAACCCTCACCCTCGAGATCATTGCCGGCGTGGCGACGCTGGAAAACGTCGACACCCCCGAAAACGCCATCCAGGCGGCGGACAAGGAACTGGTCGCGGGCTTGGCGCAGACGGACGCCGGGCCGGAAGAACCCACCGCTTAAGCGATGATGTCCGGCAAAAGCTGGTTTTTGACTTGAAGGATTTCGTCTTTTAGCGACAGCTTGCGTTTTTTCAGCCGTTGAATTTCCAACTGATCGACGTTCCCGGATTCCAGAAGACCGGAAATCTCATCGTCCAGTTGACGGTGTTCGGCCTTCAAGTCCGAAAGTTTCTTCCTCAGAGCCTCGGTTTCGTCCATCGGTTTCGATGTCTGTTAAACGATGTTTCATAATAGCAGATTGCGCGCCTGAACGGTAGGCAAGCGCCGGACGGGACCGGTATTCCGGTTACTCCATTTTTTCCCCTCCCCATAAGGACAAAAGCCCTCCGGGGCGTCCCGACGACGGTGGATTTTTAGCCGGCGGTGGCCTATGATGAGGGTGCGGAAGATTTTTGACTATGGAGGGTACGCCATGAGGCTAGAGGAGATGATCGACGAACTGAAGACCAAACATCAAGCTCTAGAAGCCGCTATCGACGAACAAACCCACCGACCTCACCCTGACGATATTGAAATCGCCAGTCTCAAAAAACAGAAGCTCCGAATCAAAGACGAAATCGCCACCATAACCAACCAGTAACGTCTATCCCCTGGTTGGTTTTCTGGTTTTTGCGGCCGGGACCACGATAAATTTTCAGGCTTAATGGCGCCTTTCGGCTGGGGTTTTCGGTTGCCCTCTTGCTAAGGCCGCGCCCCCCTCGACGTTTCCTCGTTGCCCTCTCGAAGTCCCCTCGAAATCCCCTCGAAATCCCTGGGAGGGTCGGGCGTCACAAGTCCTTGGCAATATCGCGCAGCTTGAACTTCTGGATTTTTCCCGTCGATGTCTTCGGTAGCGGGCCGAAAACCACGGTCTTGGGAGCTTTGTAGTGGGCCATGTTGTCGCGGCAGAATTCGATCAAGCCGTCTTCGGTCACCGGTTCGCCCTGTTCCTTCAATTCGATGAAGGCGCAGGGCGTTTCCCCCCATTTCTCGTCCGGCTTGGCGACCACGGCGGCGGCCAGCACGGCGGGATGCTTGTAGAGAACGTCTTCGATCTCGATCGACGAAATGTTCTCGCCGCCGGAAATGATGATGTCCTTGGATCGGTCCTTGAGCTGTATGTAGCCGTCGGGATGCATCACGCCCAGGTCCCCGGAATGGAACCAGCCCCCGGCGAAACTGTCCTTGGTGGCTTCTTCGTTCTTCAGATACCCCTTCATGACGATGTTGCCCTGGAACATGACCTCGCCCATGGTTTCCCCGTCATTGGGGACCGGGGTCATGGTTTCCGGGTCCATGACCTTTAACCCCTGGAGCATGTGGTAGTTGACCCCCTGACGGGATTTCAGCGCCGCCTGCTCTTCGATGGGGCGGCCGTTCCATTCGTCGTGCCACGAACAGATAACCGCCGGGCCGTATGTTTCCGTCAACCCGTATACGTGGGTTACGTTGAATCCGTGGCGCTGCATGCCTTCCAGCGTCGATGCCGGCGGCGGCGCGGCGGCGGTCATGACGTTGACGGTATGATCGAATTCCCGGCGTTCCGCGTCGGTGGCGTTGACGACGAAGTTCAACACGATGGGGGCGCCGCAGAAATGGGTCACCCGATGATCGGCGATGGCGTTGTAGATATTGGCCGCGCTGACGCGCCGCAGGCAGACGTTGATGCCGGCGACGGCGGCGATCGACCACGTAAAACACCAGCCGTTGCAATGGAACATCGGCAGCGTCCACAGATAAACCGGATGGTGGGCCATGTTCCAGCCGACGATGTTGCTGATGGCGTTCAGATAGGCGCCGCGGTGATGATAGACGACGCCCTTGGGGTCGCCGGTGGTGCCCGACGTGAAGTTGAGCGAGATGGCCTGCCATTCGTCGTCGGGAAGATGCCAGTCGAAGTCCGCCTCCCCTTCCTCCAGCAGCGCCTCATAGTCCTTTTCGCCCAGCCGCTCGCGGCTGATGTCTTCGCCGGCCTCGGTGTCGTCGATGTCGATTACGACGATATCGCGCCCCAGGCCGGCCAGCGCCACTTTGACGGTTTGCGAGAACTCGGTGTCGGTAATCAGCATCTTGGCTTCGCCGTTGTTCAGACAAAAAGCGATGGTGTCGGCATCGAGGCGGACGTTGAGCGTATTCAGCGTGGCGCCGCACATCGGTACGCCGAAGGCGGCCTCGACCATTTCCGGCGTGTTGGAGCCCATGACGGCGACGGTATCGCCAACCCCGATCCCGCGCTTGGCCAGGGCTCCGGCAAGGCGGCGGCAACGGGCATAGGTTTCAGACCAGGTAAACCGCTTTTGGCCGTGGATGACGGAAACATGATCGGGATAGACCGCGGCCGTACGGCCGATGAACGACAACGGCGACAACGGCGTGAAGTTGGCGGTGCTCCGGTCCAGGCCCTGTTCGTAGATTTTTCCCTTGCCCATCGCCTTCCCCGTTATTACGGCCTCGGGTTGAGACCCTTCCCTTGGTTAAGAGTGCCACAAACCGGCTTTGCAAAAAAAGCCGTTTTAGCTCAAACTTCAGATTATAAACTGGCACGCCGGCGCAAAGACCGGGGGAAATTGGGGAGGCAAGCGGAGAATGACCAATGCGCACGATGAAGCCTATCGGCGGTCGATGGAAGACCCCGAAGGGTTTTGGGGGGAAATCGCCGAGGATGTCCGCTGGATAAAGAAATGGGACAAGGTCCTCGACGATACCAACAAGCCGTTTTACCGCTGGTTCACGGGCGGCGAACTCAATACCTGTTATAACGCCCTAGACCGCCACGTCGAGGAAGGCCGCGCCGATCAGGCGGCCCTGATTTACGACTCGCCGGTGACCGGCAATACGGTCAAGACCTTCACTTATCGCGAGCTTCGAGACGTGGTGGCGAAATTCGCCGGCGTTCTGGTCGCCAATGGGGTCGGCAAGGGCGACCGGGTCATCATCTACATGCCCATGGTGCCCGAAGCCGCCATCGCCATGTTAGCCTGCGCCCGCATTGGCGCCGTCCATTCGGTCGTTTTCGGCGGGTTTGCGTCCAACGAGCTGGCGGTGCGCATTGACGACGCCAAGCCCAAATTGATCATCACCGCGTCCTGCGGCATCGAGGTCAGCCGCGTCATCGAATACATGCCGCTGTTGAACGGCGCCATCGACCTGGCCAAACACAAGCCCGACGGCTGCATTGTCCTGCAGCGCCCCGAGGCCAAGGCCGAATTGACCGAGGGCCGCGATGTCGATTGGAGCGAAGCCATGGAAGGCGCCGAGGCGGCCGATTGCGTGCCTGTTTTGGCGACCGATCCTCTTTACATCCTTTACACCTCCGGCACCACGGGCGAGCCCAAGGGCGTGGTCCGCGACAACGGCGGTCATCTGGTGGCTTTGAAGTGGTCGATGAAGAACGTCTACGGCGTCGAACCCGGTGACGTCTATTGGGCGGCGTCGGACGTCGGCTGGGTGGTGGGCCATTCCTATATCGTTTACGCGCCGCTGTTTCACGGCTGCACGACCATCCTTTACGAGGGCAAGCCGGTGGGCACGCCCGACGCCGGCGCCTTTTGGCGGGTCATCAGCGATCACAAGGTCAACGTGCTGTTTACCGCCCCGACGGCGTTCCGCGCCATCAAGCGCGAGGATCCGGACGGCGTATTGATGAAGGATTACGACCTTTCGTCGTTCCGCTACCTGTTCCTGGCCGGTGAACGCACCGACCCCGATACCCTCCATTGGGCCGAGGAAAAGATCGGCGTGCCGGTAATCGACCATTGGTGGCAGACCGAAACCGGATGGGCCATCGCCGCCAATTGCGTTGGCCTGCACGAATTTCCGGTCAAGCCGGGATCGCCGACCAAGGCGGCGCCCGGCTGGAACGTGCAGATCCTCAATGCCGAAAACGAACCGGTAAAAACCGGCGATATCGGCGCCCTTAGCCTCAAGCTGCCGCTGCCGCCTTCCAGCCTGCTGACGCTTTGGAACGCCGACGAACGGTTCATCGAATCCTATCTGAAGGAATTCCCCGGCTACTACAAAACGGCGGACGCCGGCTACCAGGACGAGGACGGTTATCTCTATATCATGGCCCGAACCGACGACATCATTAACGTCGCCGGGCACCGGCTTTCCACCGGCGGCATGGAAGAGGTCCTGGCCAACCACCCGGACGTCGCCGAATGCGCCGTCATCGGCGTCGCCGACGACCTCAAGGGACAGTTGCCGGTCGGGTTCCTGGTGCTGAAAGCGGGCGTCACCAAGGATCACGCCGAAATCGTTTCCGAGGTGGTGGCGATGGTCCGCGACCGGATCGGCCCCGTCGCCGCCTTCAAGCAGGCCACCGTCGTCGATCGCCTGCCGAAGACCCGTTCAGGCAAGATTCTCCGCGGCACCATGCAGAAAATCGCCGACAACGAGGAATACAAGATGCCGGCGACCATCGACGATCCGGCGGTCCTGCATGCAATGGAC
>JADFNT010000119.1 GCA_022563215.1 Pseudomonadota bacterium | reverse complement strand
AACCAATAGCCGCGCCGAGGAGGATTTTTTCGCTCCGGATGGGGTATTCAGACCATCGGATGGGGACATCGGGAAAAAGTCCTTCAACGTTGTTGCCCGGGGCGGGGGATAAGGACCATCACGCCGTTAAAACCGCCGGACAGGGGTCATTTAAGGTGAACCGCTTCATCCGGGCAACCGGAACCTTGGCATCGGCGGCCGTTCCCCGGTCAACATTACGTGAACAGGTTGTAGTCGCAATAACCTAGAAGCCCCTATGTCCGCTTTCGGGGGCAAAGCTGAGATTAATCACCAGGCAGCTGAACGTCCGCTAATAGCCATAAACGGACATATGGCCCATAAAGCCGATCCGTCAGCTCATAGCCATAAGCGGAAATATGCGACGGCCCCAATTTTCGTGCGCTCTGCGGGTTTCGCGGCTTGCTTTGCCGATCTCAAATCCGATCTAAATTGGCTTTGATTGCGTTAACTCTGCGACCGAGTCGAGAAGACCTTATTACCCGCTTCTACCCTGGGGACGACGCGCATACGCGGCGCCGACGCCTAGCGCTTGGTTAGCGCGATTTGGTCGGTCTCCGTCACCTCGGGCTCGACGCCAACCTCGGACGCAAAGCGCTCGATTGCCCGCCGCGCGCCCGGCCAACTTCCGTCGTTTCTGACGATGACGCCGCCCGGGACCAGCCGCGGGTAGAAAAATGCGAAACTATCGTAGGTCGGACGAGCAAGGTCGACGTCGACATGGACAAATCGAAAGCGCCGGTCGGCGACCTCGTTGAAACGGCTTGGAATCCAGCCCTGATAGATGGCGATGCCGGGAAACTCCTCGACGGAACGACGAAACTCCTCTATCGAGCAGGCGAAGTTGCCCGCGAACATCATGTTTAGCTTCGCCGCCCCCTCCGCGCCCTCTATGTCCTCCTCCTCGATCTCACCGAGGCCCTGAAAGCTGTCAAATACATGGTAGCCGGTACCGTCGAAATCGGATTCTTGGGTCAGCCAGAACTGGCATATCATCAATGTAGACACGCCCCTGAAAACCCCGCATTCCGTGATTTCACCGTCCAGATGGATGGTCGATCGATAGAAATCGAAGAGTCTCAGAAGCCGCTGCCTGTGTTTCAACAGCGGCAATACGTGGGTGTGCTCCACAACCCGCAGCAGCATGTCAATGAACGCCGCATTCACGTCCTTGCCCGCATCGGCGACGGTCCGGATGCAGGCACCGTACTGATCACGCTTGTGATATTGCCTCGTCGAATGGGTCATGTGGAAACACGCCAACAGATTCTCCAGGTCGTCCGGCACCACTGTCGCCAGGGCTTCGAGCGCGAAAAGAAGGTCCGCGTTTCGTTTTTTCTCTTGGGCTTATGCCGCCATGTCGTCTAGATAGCGTCGCTCGTTTGGCTCCAACTCATGAAGGCTACGGAGAACCTCGAAGAAGCGATCATCGGCGCCGGTCTCCACACAGGCAGCGGCGAGCATCATTAGCATCTTGGCGTCATCACCGAACAGACGCAGAATTTCCGGCGTTTTCTCAACGATCTTTTCCGTGTCGTTGTTCATGCTCAACAAAACCAAGTAGTTTCGAAAACAAAGCGGTATCTGCGGCACTAGCTCATGCGCCTGCTCAAAATATTTGATCGCTTCGTCGTTCTTGCCCAGCTTGTCGGCGATGACCCCGGCGTCGCTCAACAACTGGGGGTGGTCAGGAAAACGGGCAAGGCCCTGCTTGATGAGCGCGTCGGCCTTAGCCAGTTGCCCGGAGTTCCAAAGCGTCATTAGCTCGCTGGAGATTTGCTCAGGAGTTTGAAGATCCGGTGTCATGAGCGTAGGGCTATCTTTCTCTGCGGATAAAAGCAAACGGCATCAGGCGGCATCGAAGGTGCGCAGGAGGCGTACATGCATATACATCTGTTGAACGGATCCCAATGTCCGCTTTGGGTCAAAAGCGGACATTGACATTGATCAACTTATCCGTAAATCCGGCGGCTCTGCTGTGAACTGGACTTGATCCCCTGGACGCGAAAAACTCCCGCCGCCTTCCGGAAGGGGCGGAATGGCCCGGTTTTGGGGGCCCTCATGAAGGCCGCCCCCGGCGTTGACTTCGCCGGGGCAAAACCGTATACAGCGGGCTCGTAATTCGACGGAGGTAACCCGTGAAACGCCCCTTTCAGCCCAGCAATCTCGTCCGCAAACGCCGGCATGGATTCCGCAAGCGCATGGCGACCGTCGGCGGCCGCAGGATTCTCGCGAACCGGCGGGCCAAGGGGCGCAAGCGTCTCTCCGCGTGACGGTATCGCCTGATCGGGGTTGCCCAGCCTGTCCGTGCCTTTCAACATCGAGTCCGCTGGCGTGAAACGGTTGAAGCGCCGGCGGGAATTTCTGCGTGTTCAGGGCGCCGCCCGCAAGTGGGTTGCCCCGGGGTTGATCGTGCAGGCCCGGCGCCGTGAGGACGGCGATGAGGGAAGTGCCCCGGGGTCCGGGTTTCGGGTCGGATTTACCGTTAGCCGCAAGGTCGGCAACGCGGTCAGCCGCAACCGGGCGCGGCGGCGGCTTCGGGCGGCGGCGGAACGGGTGATGCCGGTTCATGCCCGTGCCGGTCACGATTTCGTCGTCATCGGCCGCAGGGCGACGTTGAAGAGGCCGTTCCCGGCCCTGGTCGGGGATTTGGAAACGGCATTGCGGAAACTCGACGCCTATGACGATTAACCGGCGATAGAGGGAAGAAACAGGAAAGGCGATGGGATTTCTCGGCACCGTCATGCGCACCGCGATCAGGGCCTATCAGCTCCTGATCGTTCCCGTGCTGCCCGCCGGCGGCTGCCGGTTTCATCCGACCTGTTCCGAATACGCCATGCAAGCCGTTAGCCGTCATGGCGCGGCCCGTGGCGGATGGCTGACGGTGAAAAGGATATTGCGCTGTCACCCCTGGGGTCCGTCGGGCCTCGATGCGGTTCCCCCAAGGTGTGATCACCCACATCCGCGCGCGTCTTCGGCAACGGCGGACGGCCTTAAAGGACGGACGGGATGATCGACAATAAAAACATTGTCCTGGCGGTGGTGCTGTCGATCATCATCCTGGTCGGGTTCGATATGTTTTTCGCCAAGGACCGCCCGGACCCGCCGCCCGGCGATCAGCCCGGCACGGAGAAAACGGTGCCCGGCCAGGCGCCGGGCGTTCCCGCCGCGCCATCGAAGCCCGGCACCGCCGTTCCCAGCGTCCCGGGGGCACCCGGCGCCGCCATTCCCAGCGCCCCGGGGGCGCCCGGCGCCGCCATTCCCAGCGCCCCGGGGGTGCCGTCGGTGGGAGAATTAAGATCGGCCCGCAAGGCGATCCTTGAAAAAGGCCTCAGGGTCAGGATCAGCACGCCGAGCCTGCACGGCTCCATCAACCTGACCGGCGGCGGTATCGACGACCTGTCGCTGGTCCGCTACCGCGAGACCCTCGACCCGACGAGCCCCGAAATCGTGTTGTTGATTCCCAAGGGCGCCGAAAAAGCCTATTACGCCGAGTTCGGCTGGGTCTCC
The DNA here is from genome assembly GCA_022563215.1 of Pseudomonadota bacterium. Taxonomy (GTDB): domain Bacteria; phylum Pseudomonadota; class Alphaproteobacteria; order Rhodospirillales; family Casp-alpha2; genus Casp-alpha2. The sequence continues at coordinate 2,328 of JADFNT010000119.1, read as the reverse complement.
GGCGACGGACAGCCGGTGCCGGGCCCCGAAACCCCCTGGCAAGCCAGCCGCGGCACGCTGAGCCCGGAAACCCCGGTGACGTTGACCTGGGACAACGGCCAGGGCCTGAAATTCTCCCGCACCTACGCGGTCGATGAAAACTATATGTTCACCGTCTCCCAGAAGGTGGTGAACACGGGCGTCAAGCCGGCGACCCTTTATCCTTACGGCCTGTTGTCGCGCCGCGGCACGCCCGAGGTCACCGGGTTCTATATTCTTCACGAAGGGCTGATGGGGGTTTTCGACGGCACGCTCGAGGAAATCGACTATGACGAAATCCAGGAGCAAGCCCAGGTCAAGAAAACCGCCCAGGGCGGCTGGATCGGGATCACCGACAAATACTGGCTCGCCGCCCTGGTCCCGGACCAGAAGGTCAAGGGTAATTCGCGCTTCACTTACCGCAAGGAAAGCGGCGATGACCTGTACCAGGTCGATTACCTGAGCGACCCGGTAATGGTGGCCCCGGGGGGAACCGGCGAAAGCCGCAATCGGCTGTTCACCGGCGCCAAGGAAGTCACCATCATGGACGCCTACAACGAAGACCTGGGCATCGACCGTTTCGACCTGGCGATCGATTTCGGCTGGTTCTATTTCCTCACCAAGCCGATTTTTTACGCCCTTCTCTACATCAACGAGGTGGTCCTGAACTTCGGCGTCTCGATCCTGCTTTTGACCGTCGCCATCAAGATCGTGTTCTTTCCGCTCGCCAACAAGTCCTACACATCGATGAGCAAGATGAAGAAGCTAACGCCGGAAATAAAAAAGCTTCGCGAACGTTACGGCGACGACAAGACCAGGCTGAACGAGGAAATGATGGCGCTGTACAAGCGCGAAAATGCCAACCCGGCATCCGGGTGCCTGCCGATCCTGATTCAGATCCCGGTGTTCTTCGCCCTCTACAAGGTGCTGTTCGTCAACATCGAAATGCGCCACGCGCCGTTTTTCGGCTGGATCAAGGACCTGTCGGTGGCCGACCCGACTTCCGTTTTCAACCTGTTCGGCATGATTCCCTGGACGCCGCCGGATTTCCTGATGGTCGGGGTGTGGCCGCTGATCATGGGCGTCTCCATGTTTCTTCAGCAGAAGCTCAACCCGCAGCCGACGGACCCCATGCAGGCCAAGATATTCCAGTTCCTGCCGATCATGTTCACCTTCATGTTGGCCCGGTTCCCGGCCGGGTTGGTGATCTATTGGGCCTGGAACAACACCCTGTCGATGGCTCAGCAATGGGTCATCATGCGGCGCATGGGCATTACCGGGAAAGAAGCCCTAAAATAAGACGCCAGGAGGGGAACGTGCCCCAACCGGTATCCGAAAAACCCGACGACGACGCCCAGGCCCTGGAACACGGGCGCCGGCTGTTCGCCCAGGCCTGTGATTTCGTCATCGGCGCGGCAGGCATGGACCAGGTGCCGGAAACCCCGCTTCCGGAAATCGCCTTCGCCGGACGGTCCAACGTCGGCAAGTCGAGCCTGATCAACGCGCTGACCAACCGCTCGGCGCTGGCCCGCACGTCGAACACCCCCGGGCGCACGCGGCAGATTAATTTTTTCGACCTCGGCAACCGGCTGATGCTGGCGGACCTGCCCGGATACGGCTACGCCAAGGCGCCGAAGGCCGAAATCGAACAATGGACCGGCCTGATCGAAGACTACCTGCGCGGCCGGGCCGGGCTCCGGCGGGTCTGCCTGTTGATCGACGCGCGGCACGGGCTCAAGGAGTCGGACCGCCGGGTGATGGCGCTCCTCGACCAGGCGGCGGTGATCTATCAGGCGGTGTTGACGAAATGCGACAAGCTCAAGGAAGGGCCGCTCAAAGACCGCATCGAGGGCGTCGGGGAAGAACTGGCCACCCACACGGCGGCCCACCCCGAGGTCATCGCCACGTCGGCCCGCGACGGCTCGGGCATCCCAGCCCTTCGGGCGGCGCTGGCGGCGCTGGAGAAAAAAGGCTAGGTTCCCCCCGCGATGAGCAAGAAACCGAAAAAATCGCCGCCATCGGCGCCCCTGGCCGCGCCCCTGGCCGCTGACGATTGGCTGGGCCAGGCGACGGTTCTGTCCGAGGCGATGCCGTACATGCGCCGGCACGCCGGCGCGACGTTCGTCATCAAATACGGCGGTCACGCCATGGGCGATCCCGAGCTGGCGGACATGTTCGCCCGCGACATCGTGCTGTTGCGCCAGATCGGCATCAACCCAATCATCGTCCATGGCGGCGGACCGCAGATCGCCGACATGCTGAAACGGCTGAAAATCAAAAGCGAATTCATCGACGGGCTCCGGGTCACCG
>JADFNT010000118.1 GCA_022563215.1 Pseudomonadota bacterium | reverse complement strand
ATTTCGGTGGTCCAGTTTCTGATTAATCAGGGGCTGCCCCCCAACCGTCTCGCCGCCACCGGCTTTGGCGAGTTTCAGCCCCTGGATAACCGCAACGACGAAATCGCCAAACGCCGAAACCGCCGAATTGAGTTGAAATTAACCCAACGCTGACCCATTCCCTATTCCGTACCGAATCTTGTTGCAGGACGGCCCCTAACCCGGACTGACGGCCGTCATGGGAACCCAGGCATCCATGTTGATTCTTTTTTTGATTGTCTTCATCGACCTGATCGGCTTTGGCATCATCATTCCGCTGCTGCCTTTCTATGCCGAGTTCTACCAAGCCTCCCCGGCCACGGTTGGGCTGGTGATGGCGACTTATTCGTTCACCCAGTTCCTGGCGGCGCCTTTCTGGGGCCAGCTTTCCGACAGGATTGGGCGCCGCCCGGTGCTTTTGGTCAGCCTTGCCGGCATCGCCTTGTCCTATGTCTGGCTCGGGTTCGCCGAAAGCCTGTGGATGCTGTTCGCGGCCCGGGCCATCGGCGGCGCCATGGCCGGAAACATTTCCGCCGCCTTCGCCTACGTCGCCGATATCACGACCCGGGAAAACCGCGCCCAGGGGATGGGCGTCATCGGCGCCGCCTTCGGGCTCGGATTTATCGCCGGGCCGGCCATCGGCGGCATCCTGGCTGGGTCCGATCCCGTCAATGCCGATTTCCAGACCCCGGCCTTCGCCGCCGCCGGATTGTCGGCGGCGGCCTGGATCATGGCCGTGGTGGTGTTGAAGGAATCGCTGCCGATTGAAATCCGCCGCAAGCTGGCCGCCCAACCGCCGAAAAAACGCCTGACCATGTTCCGCGAGGCGCTCAGCCGTCCCCACCTCGGGTTGTTGATTCTGATGACCTTTCTGGCGACCTTCGTCTTCGCCGGCCTTGAGGCCACTTTCGCCATGTGGTCGCGGCGGCAATTCGGTTGGGGGCCGGAACAAAACGGTTATCTGTTCGCCTTCGTCGGTCTTCTCAGCGCCGCCATCCAGGGCGGTTTGGTCGGCCGGCTGGCGCGCCGGTTCGGCGAGGCGCGTTTGATTATTCAGGGCGCCGGGGCGCTGGCGGTCGGGGTGCTGCTGATTCCCTTCTCAAGCAATATTGCGGTGCTGATCATTGCCATGGCCATTGCCGGGTATGGCTTTTCCATCATCTCGCCCTCGTTGAACAGCTTAATCTCGCTTCAGGTCGGCGAAGACGAACAGGGCGGCATCATGGGCGTGACCCGCTCGGCCTCGACCATGGCGCGGTTTATCGGCCCGGCCTGGGCGGGTTATCTTTTTGGCGTTTTGGGAATGGACTGGCCCTATTTCGGCGGCGCCCTGGTCATGCTGATCGTCGTCGCCCTGGGCTTTAAGGCCAGGAAAGACCTCGATCCGGCAGGACAAGACCCGGACATCGGGAAATCCTCCCCTTAGGCCCTTACTTTTACCCGGGACCCTTGAACCCCGGGGCGGCTTCCCGTATATAAGGCGCCTTCAAACCGGGAACGCAAAAATGAAAAAAGACACCCACCCCGAATATCACCAGATCACCGTCCAGATGACCGACGGCTCCACCTACACGACACGCTCGACCTGGGGCAAGGAAGGCGACACCTTGAAGCTGGACATCGATCCGAAAACCCATCCGGCCTGGACGGGGGTTCACCGCCTCGTCGACAGGGGCGGCCAATTGGCCAAATTCAATAAGAGGTTCAAGGATTTAGGCCTTAAAGGCTAGGCGCGGCTCGAGGCTTGTTTCAATCTTTCAAAGTGACCGCGAGGGCGCCGGCAATCCCGGCGCCCGATTTATTTTTCGGTCCCTTATCCACCCCTTGGACGAACCGGGGACGAACCAGCAAAAACCCCCGCTGAATCATTGCTTTTTCGTTCGTCTACAAGTTTGCCCCTCATTTAGGCTTTTGATAAACTGAAGTGTTTAGATTTAGGCCCTCTAATGTGTGAGGGTTTTGCGCATGCCCCTATTTGGGTGTGAGGTATTTGTTGTGTCGAGGAAAGGGATGGGTTGGTCCTCCCAGACCATGTAAGGCGGTTTTGTCCGTTGGTTGATCGATGACGAAGAACATCAATTACGAAGTCCAGGTTCAGCAAAATGGCCGGTGGAGCATTCATGCCCGTTTCCCCGAACACCAGAAGGACGCCGCGATCGAAGAGGGCAAGCAACTCGATAAACTAAGCGCCATCGACTCGGTCAAGGTCATCAAGGAGGGCTACGACCCGGATCGCGATGTGCAAAGCGAATACACCGTCTACAAAAGCCCGAACATGAAAAGCCGCGCCGGGAAGGACTATGCCGATTCAACGTCCTCCGGATATGGTTCGACTAGAAACAGAGACGATTCCTGGCTTGGTAGTAGCGACGGCGGGGACGAAGCGGGTTCTGACCACGGACGGAGCCTTTCCGGCGGTCAGAAAAAAGGCAATAAGAAGAAAAAAACGACGACCCTGACGGCTGTTATGGTCAAGCTTCTCATGGTCATTCTGTTCAGCCTTTGCCTGTCGGCCCTGTTCGCGGTCATGGCCTCGGAAATTCTCGGCGGCGCCGACTTGTTCGGCGTGAAAATCGTCGGCAACGCGGAATCAAACCTGCTGATCGGCGTTTTCATCCTCACCTTCCTGATCAGCGCCACGGGCATGACCATCACCATCATGCGCGGGCAGAATCTTGAGGACTCCCGCCGGCCCGGGTTTCTCGCCCGACAGGCGAAACTGGTCCAACAGGCGAAACTGGCCCAAAAGGCGGCGCCTCAGAAATCCAAGGCCGGATTGAGCGCCGCCGCCGGCCCCAGCGCGCAAGTCATGGAGGATGTCCCGGACAGCACCAATGAAACCATGAAAAGTCTGGACGAGGCCATGAAAGGGGTCGGGAAAATCAAGACCGACGAGGGAACCGAAGAAACCAAGGAAGCCCAAGAGGCCAAGGCCGCCGAGGACGCGGCCGTCAACGAGCGCCTGCAGGCGGAATTGAACAAGGACAAGAAAGAAGAAAAGCAACCTGGCGCCGAGGAACAAACCGCCGAGGAACCTGGCGCCGAGGGCGTTGAGCTGGATGCGTCGACCCAGCCCGAACCGAGCAGCGATGCCCTGGCCCTGTCGCCGAACGAGGAAAAACAAAGAACCTTCATGATGAATTTCCTCTCGCAAGCGCTGGAAAGTCCCCAGGACGAAAAGAAGAATATGGACAATTTCAACAAATTCGGGGTCAACCTTTATCTCGCCGGGGCCTGCGAAATTCTGGCCCAGAAACGGGAGCTGACCCCCAGCGCCCTCTCTAAAATCCTCGCCGACGGCGTTCAGGTCATGGGGTTCAAGAAATCCCATGCCGCTTCGTTCGCCGGCCGTTATGAGGAATACCTGATGGCCGATTCCCGTTACATGCAGATGTTCCAATCCGGGCGCAACGCCATGAACATCCACCTCGCCGACGAAACCGCCGCACCAAAACTCCTGGATACGGCCCTAGAGGAATGGAACAAACCCAAGCCCAAGGAGGAAACGACCGGTCCCATCACGGTGCTGTTCACCGACATCGCCGGATCGACGGCGATGACACAGGCTCTCGGCGACGCCGGCGCCCAAAAGGTGGTGCGCGTCCACAATCGGATTGTCCGCGAGGCGCTCCGCGCCCACTCGGGCAGGGAAGTCAAACATACCGGCGACGGCATCATGGCATCCTTCAATAAAACATCGGACGGGGTCGACGCCTCCATCCGGATGCAAAAGGAAACGGCCCTGCATAACCAAGTCCAACCCGACTTGCCGTTGCACCTGAAAATCGGCCTCAACGCCGGTGAGCCTATCGTCGAGGACAATGACCTGTTCGGGACCACGGTCCAACTTTCGGCCCGCATTGTCGACAAGGCCTCCCCTGACGAGATTTTCGTTTCGGAAATCGTGCGGGGAATCTGCGCCGGCAAGAATTACAATTTCTCCAACCGGGGCGGCTATGAAATGAAGGGGTTCGGCGAAGACGTTACCCTTTTCGAAGTAATTTGGAACGACGCGGAAGAAGAAACCGGCGACACCCCGCCCCCCCAACCGGTCGCGGCCGAAGCCGCTGCCAAGAACGCGGAATAGTTAATCATTAATAATCTCCGGCCCACTAAAGGGAGCGTGAGAAATTCATTTCTAAAGCTCTTGCAGGAATAAACGGATCAATAGGGGTCTCATGACACAGAACACGACATTTGAAGTGCAGGTCCTGCAAGACGGCCAGTGGACGATCCACGAAAATTTTCTAGGCCACCAAAGAGATGAGGCGATCGCCGAGGCCAAGAAGCAGCTCGAAGGAATCAAGGCCATCGAGGCGGTCAAGGTCGTCAAGGAAATCCTTGACCCGGATACCGGGGTCTTCAACGACACCGTCATTTTCAGGGAAGCCGGAAAACCGAAACCCAAGGTCCGGGGACGCGGCAAGGCGATCGACCGTTCCCGGACTTTCAAGCAAACGGGAAAAGGGTCGCGAAAGGGCTCGAATAAAGGAACGTCGAGCCTCGGCAGCGTTATCTTAAAGTTGTTGATGGTGGTGTTGTTCAGCGTGTGTCTGGCAGGGCTGGTCTCCGTAATCGTCTCTGAAATCCTGGGTGGCGAGACCCTTTTCGGCATTCGCTTCGTCGGTACTACGGAAGCCAACTTGCTGATCGGTACCTTCATTCTCGTCTTCCTGATTAGCATTGTGGTTTTGTCCCTTATCACCATGCGGGGGGTGAAGCTTAAGGCGGCCAAGACACCCAGGTTTGTCATCTGGCTGGTGGGCTGGTGGGCGCTGGCTACGCAAAAACGGGCGGAGAACCAAGCGGCGAGACAGGCGGCGGCCTCCAGGGCCCGCGCCGCCGCCCCCGCACCCAGCGCCGAGACGTTGTCCCAGGCCGAACAGCAGCCGGAAGAACCCGAGCCCGAGCCCGAGCCCGAAACGGAACCGGAGGCCGCCGAACAAGACCAGGCCCTGTCGGAGACAGCGGAGAAGTTAAAGGATTACATGATCAATTTCCTGACCAAGGGCATGGAAGGAAGCCAAACCGATATCAACAAAATGGACAACTTCAACAAATTCGGCCTCAGCCTGTATATGGCTGGGGCATGCGAGATTCTTTCCCAAAAAGGAAACATGGACCTTTTGTCGCGGTCTAAGATCCTCGCCGACGGCGTCCAGGTCATGGGATTCAAGAAATCCCATGCCGCTTCATTCGCCGAAAAGTACGAAGAATACCTGATGGCCGATCCCCGCTACATGCAGATGTTCCAGTCCGGGCGCAACGCCATCAACACGTACCTCGCCGACGAAACCATCGCGCCTAAGTTCATGGACACCGCCTTGATCGAATGGAACAAGCCGAAGGAAAAGGAGCAGACGGGTCCGGTCACGGTGTTGTTTACCGACATCGTCGGATCGACGGCAATGACGCAGGCTCTCGGCGACGCCGGCGCCCAAAATGTGGTGCGCGCCCACAACCGAGTTGTCCGCGAGGCGCTGAGCGCCAACGCCGGCTCGGAAGTCAAGCATACCGGGGACGGCATCATGGCGTCTTTCAACAGGACATCCGACGGAGTCGATGCCGCCATCCAAATTCAAAGGGAAACGGCGCAGCACAACCTGAACAACCCGGAACTGCCGCTGCACCTGAAAATCGGACTCAACGCCGGTGAACCCATCGCCGAGGACAACGACCTTTTCGGCACCGTGGTTCAACTGGCGGCCCGAATCGTCGACACGGCCTCCGCCGACCAGATCTACATTTCCGAAATCGTTCACGGACTTTGCGCCGGCAAGAAATATCAGTTCGCCAACCGCGGCGGTTTCGAAATGAAGGGGTTCGCCAGCGCCGTCAA
>JADFNT010000117.1 GCA_022563215.1 Pseudomonadota bacterium | reverse complement strand
TTTTACTGATATGTATGAGTCCGGGTATTCAACGTATTTCCCAACCAGAGCGATGGGCAACACTTCCTTCGGTTCCTTCATCCGCTTGACCATGGCGGCCCAATCCGCCATGTCCTTGGGTTGGGTGTTCAGGGAAAGGTTATCGCAGATCATATCGCCCAGACCGGCATCTTCGAGGATCAGGGGCACTTCATAAACGTTGTCTACGGTGGTCAGAGGGATCACGGCATTTTCCGCGACGTCGCAGAACAGGGAAATCTTTTCGCGGATCGATAACGGGATAGGGTGGTCGCTGCGGCAGAGGATGGCGTCGGGCTGGATGCCGATTGCCCGGAGTTCCTTCACGCTGTGCTGGGTGGGCTTGGTTTTCAACTCGGCTGCCGCCGAAAGGTAGGGCAGCAGGGTCACATGGACGTAGAGCACGTTGTCCCGCCCCACGTCGTTCCGAATCTGGCGAATTGCTTCTAAAAAGGGCAAGCCTTCGATGTCGCCCACGGTCCCGCCGACTTCCACCACGATGACATCAGCCTGAGATTCATCGGCCAGGGCGATTATTTTCCCCTTGATCTCATTGGTGACATGGGGCACCGCCTGTATCGTGCCTCCCAGGAAGTCGCCCTTGCGCTCCTTGGCCAACAGATTCAAATAGACCTGCCCGGCGGTGACGTTGGAGGACCTGGTGAGGTCGGTGTCGATGAAACGCTCGTAATGGCCGAGGTCCAGGTCGGTCTCGGCGCCGTCGTCGGTGACGTAGACCTCGCCATGCTGATAGGGCGACATGGTGCCGGGATCGACGTTGATGTAGGGGTCGAGCTTGCGCAGCCGCACCTTGAACCCGCGCGCCTGAAGCAGCGCGCCGAGGGCCGCCGATGCAAGGCCTTTACCGAGTGAGGAAACCACGCCGCCGGTGATGAAGATGAACCGCGTCATGGACGTATAGTGTACAGCAATTTATTCGAACGCCTAAAAAAAAGAAGCGGCAATCCCACCGCCTCGATAAAAAAAATTCCGGGGCTCTCTTTCAACATCCCTTCCCCCTACTTGGCAAGCGGGACGCTGGGCTCACCCGGCTGAGCCGGGGCCTGGGGCACGGCGAGGGGTTGATCGAGGATCGAGCTTGGTTCGCGCTCGTTGGAAGACAGGATGGCCAGGGTCAAGCTGGAGGCCATGAAGCCCGCCGCCAGGATCGTCGTCGTCCGGGTCAGCAGGTCGGCGGTGGCGCGTCCGGTCATGAAGCCGCCCATGCCGCCGCCGCCTCCGCCCATGCCGAAGACGCCGCCTTCACTGCGTTGCAGGAGGACGACGCAGACAAGGCCGATCGCCAGCAGCAGATGGATGACAAGGATGACCGCGGTCATGGTGTTGTTCTCTTTTCCCGTCGCCGGGCCCGTCGGCGGCCCTACGCCGCGCTTTTTAATCCCTTGCGCCCGATATGGCTAGACACAACTTTGGGCGATGGCCCAAAAATCTTCGGCCGTGAGGCTGGCGCCGCCGATCAGGCCGCCGTCGACGTCTTCCAGCGCCAGCAGGTCGCCGGCGTTTTCGGGATTCATGGAGCCGCCGTAAAGGACCCTGACCCCGACCGCCTCTTCGGCGCCCAAGGCGGCCGTCAATTCGGCCCGGATCAGCGCGTGGACTTCCCGCACCTCATCCGTGGACGGCGTGCGCCCGGTGCCGATGGCCCAAATCGGCTCGTAGGCGATCACCGTGTTGGCGGCCGCGGACGGCTCCGGGACGGAACCGGCCAGTTGGGATTTGACCACATCGAGGGTCTTGCCGCCGTCGCGCTGTTCTTCGGTCTCGCCGATGCAGATGATGGCCGCCATGCCCTGGGCCTGGACGGCGGCGGCCTTGGCCTGAACAGCGGTATCCGTTTCTTCGTGGTTGGTGCGTCGTTCGGAATGGCCGACAATCACGAAATCGCAGCCCAGGTCGGCCAGCATGGCGGCGCTGACGTCGCCGGTATAGGCCCCGTTCTCGGCCGGGTGGCAATCCTGGGCGCCGAGGGAAATGGCGCTGCCGGCAAGGGCGTCGCCGACGGCGGCGATCAGGGTAAAGGGCGGGCAAACCGCCAGGTCGAAGACCGCGTCGGTTTTGTTTTTCATCAGGTCCGACAAGCCCGAGGCCAGGCTCCCGCCATCGGCACGGAGGCCGTTCATTTTCCAGTTTCCGGCAATCAAGGGGCGGCGGGGGACGCTCATGGCGGTTCCTGGTGTTTGGCGTATCGGTGGGGCGGCTCCCTAATAAATATTCCGAACCGGCGCTCCGAACAAGGATCGAGACCGATTTCCCAATTTGCGATGGGTTTGGTGCGGCCCGGTTGCGCGAATAGGTGGTTGCGGGGCACGGGCGGCGCTCCTATGATGCCGCCCGCTAAGCCCCTTTGAGCCTTGTTTCCTGGGGTGTTGGCGACGCCTTCTCCAACTTTAACCCTTCGGGACGCGCCATGCTGACCGCCATTCGAAACCATACCAAATCGATCGTCGTCAAGGCCCTGGCGGGCCTCTTGGTCGTCAGTTTCGCCCTCTGGGGCGTCAGCGATATGTTCACGCCGGGCTCTTCGCCGTCACTGGCGTTCGAGGTCGGCGACATCGAGATCGGCCCCCGCGAAGTCGAGTACGATGTCCGGCGCGAAATCAACCGCTTGCGTGTGATGCTGGGCGACCAGTTCGGGGTTGAACAGGCCCGGTCCATGGGTTTGATCGAATTCGTGGTGCAGCAAAAAATCAATTACACCGCGATCTATCTCGCGGCAAAGGAACTCGGCGTCGCCATCAATGACGACCTGGTTCTGGCCGAGATCAGGAACACTCCCGCCTTCCAGAGCTTAGGGGGATTCGATCAAGGCCGCTTTCAGCAGGCCTTGAGCCAGAATTTCATGAGCCAGAACGATTATATCGTTAAGGTCCGCCGGCAAATGGGGCGCAATCAGATACTCGAAAGCTTCAGCTCCCAAACGGCGCCGAAACGGTTGGTGGATACGGTCTATAGGCACCGCCAGGAAAAAAGGACCGTCGACACCGTCCATATTGCCGACAGCGCCCAGAAAGGCATCCCCGAACCGGACAGCGCGGCGTTGGAAAAATACCACAAGGACAATGCTGGAACCTTCACTGCCCCTGAATATCGCGCCTTGACGGTGATCCGGCTTGAAGCGTCGGATTTGGCCAAGGATGTCGAGGTTTCGGACGGGGAACTCAAGGAGTCCTACGAGGCCCGCGAGGACGAATTCACGGTTCAGGAGTCTCGCCGGGTCATGCAGATGATCCTTGCCAGCGAGGAGGAAGCCAAAAAGGCCGAAAAAGCGCTTTCCGAAGGGCGTGACTTCACCACCGTCGCTTTGGAAGTGGCCAAGATGGATATCTCCACCATCGACCTGGGCCGGCTGACCCGGGCCGGGCTGCCGTTTCCCGAACTGGTGGAAACGGTCTTTTCCTTGAAGGAAGGCGCCAACAGCGCCCCGGTCAAAAGCCCCCTGGGATGGCAATTGTTCCGTGTCACCGATGTCGAATCGGGGAGCACCAAAACCCTGGACGAAGTGCGAGACGAGCTCGGCAAATCCCTGGCCCTCGAAAAAGCCGTCGACAACATGTTCGAACTGGCCAACCGGCTGGAGGATTTGTTGGGCGGCGGCGCCAACCTGGAGGAAGCGGCGGCACTATTGAACCTGAGGATCGTCAAGGTCGCGGCGGTCGATAAAAGCTCCCTGGACCCCGCCGGGCGCAAGGTCGAATCGCTGCCGGGAGGGGATTTTCTCTCCATCGCCTTTGTCACCGAGGAAGGCGTCGATAGCCTTTTGACCGAAACCGGCAACGACGGGTATTTCGTTCTCAGGGTCGATGGCGTGACGGCGCGGGCCCTGCGTCCTCTGGACACCGTCAAGGCCAAGATCGTCAAAGCCTGGAAAGCCGGCAAACGGGCCGAGAAGGCGAAACAATCCGCCGAATCCGTGATCGCCCGGGTCAAGGGCGGGACTGGGCTGGATGTGATTGCCAAGGAAATGGGCTTAACCATCAAGTTGCCGCCGGCGACCGTGCGCCGGCCTGTAACCCCCGATCCCCTATTGTTTCAGGCGTTGATCGACGGGGTCTTCGCCCTCCAGCCGGGGCAAGCGGCCATGGCCCGGAACAACGACGGATATACCGTCGCCCGGCTCAAAAAAATCATCGCCGCCAACCCCGTCCCCGACAAGAAAGGGGTCGAGCAGTTAGCCGGACAGATCAGCGATTCAATGGAAGCCGATGTCCTGACCCAATTGGCGGGGGCGCTCCGCGAGCGTTATGGCGTCACCGTCAACCGTCAAACCATCAACCAGCTTTTTACCGGGGTCGGGAGTAGCCGGAGACCCATCCGAAACCGCTAAGACGGACATGAAGACGTTTCCTGATTTTTTCGCCTTTACGAAAGTTTATGGCGCGGACGGCCAAGGTCCATCGCAAGTTGTATGGACGACCCTGGTATCTGACCTGGAGACCCCGGTTTCGGCGATGTTGAAATTGGCCCAGGGCCGGCCCAACAGCTTTCTTCTTGAGTCCGTGGAAAGCGGCGCCATTCGCGGCCGGTATTCGTTCATCGGCATGCGGCCGGACCTCATTTGGCGTTGTTTCGGCGACCAGGCGGAAATCAACCGCGATGCTGAAACGGACCCCGATGCCTTCGCCCCCTGCCCCGTCGCCGAGAAATCGGGGGCCATCGAATCGCTGCGCGCCCTGGTCGAGGAATCCCGGATCGAGATGCCGGCGGACCTGCCGCCGATGGCTTCCGGGCTGGTCGGGTATTTGGCCTATGACATGGTGCGGCTGGTCGAGAAGCTCCCGGACGCCAATCCCGATGTGATCGGCACCCCCGACAGTATTTTCCTGCGCTCGACGGTGATGGCGGTTTTCGATTCACTGGCGGATTCGGTCACCATCGTCACCCCGGTCTGGCCTGATAAATCGATGACCGCCGAAGATGCTTATCGGGCCGCTTGCGAACGGCTGGCCGGGGTGGTGCGGGACTTAGAGGCCAGTCTTCCTCAAAAAGCGCAAAAGCCGTCCCCGGAAAAGGAACTCCCGGAACCGCAATCAAACATGACCCGGGAATCGTTCCATGGCATGGTGAAAAAGGCGGTCGAATACATCAACGCCGGCGACGCCTTTCAGATCGTTCCGTCGCAACGGTTTAAACTGCCTTTCACGTTGCCGCCGTTTTCGTTTTACCGGGCCTTGAGAAGGCTTAATCCGTCGCCGTTTTTGTTTTATCTCAATTTCGGAGATTTTTCCGTCGTCGGCTCAAGCCCCGAGATCCTGGTCCGCGTCCGCGACGGCAAGATCACCCTTAGGCCTTTGGCGGGAACCCGAAAACGCGGTCAAACGCCCGCAGAGGACGCGGCCCTTGTCGAAGACCTGCTTTCCGATCCGAAGGAAATCGCCGAACACCTGATGCTGCTCGACCTGGGGCGCAACGACGTCGGGCGGGTCGCCAAAGTGGGGACGGTGAACGTTACCGAGCAGTTCACCGTCGAGCACTATTCCCACGTCATGCACATCGCGTCTAACGTCGAAGGCGACCTCGATCCGAAATTCGACGCCATCGACGCCCTGCTGGCCGGTTTCCCGGCCGGCACGGTTTCCGGCGCGCCGAAGGTCCGGGCGATGGAGATTATCGACGAGCTGGAACCGGAACGGCGCGGAATCTATTCGGGCTGTATCGGATATTTCGGCGCCAACGGCGACATGGACACCTGTATCGCGCTTAGGACGGCGGTCATCAAGGACGAGGTCCTGTACGTGCAGGCCGGCGGCGGCGTCGTCGCCGACAGCGATCCGGAAAAAGAGTTTCAGGAAAGCTGTAACAAGGCCAAGGCCCGGCTCCGGGC
>JADFNT010000116.1 GCA_022563215.1 Pseudomonadota bacterium | reverse complement strand
CCGCCGCCGGCCTTTTCCCCCGACCCTCACGGACTTTTTTTCACCCGAGTGACCCCGGTCACCTGCCCGGGCGGCAATTCGGGGAATCCTTGTTTCCCATTCGCCGCCGGAGGATTTTCCCGGCCCCCTTGAACCTCTGGGACCACGGGAGGAATTATGAAAGTGAGTACCGGATGACCATGATGAAGGCCTTCGGCGCTGCCGCCCTCCCGACCTTGATCTTGTTGGCGATGATGCCGGCGGGGTCGGTGTTTGCCAGCGGGCTTTGAACCTGCCCAGTGGATCATATGGGGACCATAAGTTAGATTTTATCCACTAGGCCGACCACTCGCGCTGAAAACTCAATTAAATACAGAAAAAACAGGATACCCCCGGGCCACCTGATGGAGGCCCATTTTTTGTTTATTTTAAAAGGGTTCTCATGTTTTCGACGTTTGACTTGGACTCTGGAATCCCCCATCATCCAGCACGTTAGGGGGTTCGTCGTCTTTCCCCACCGGGGAAAAAGGTTATAGGAAATCTTATAACTCGTGACGGCGGATTTTCTTAATAAGGGTTCTCGAAAGAAATCCGCACCCCAAGGGAGGCCTTGTCTATGGGGCAGGAGATTAAGGATTAACGATGGCCAAAACCATCCTGATCGTCGAAGACAACGAATTGAACATGAAACTGTTCAATGACCTGCTTCAGGCCCATGGATACGAAACCATGCAAACCATGGACGGTCGCGACGTGCTTCAACTGGCCCGTGAAAACCGGCCCGACCTGATCATCATGGATATTCAGTTGCCCGAAATTTCGGGCCTGGAAGTGACGAAAATGCTCAAGGCCGACGACGAATTGAAGGACATTCCGGTCATTGCCGTCACTGCCTTCGCCATGAAAGGTGACGAGGAGAAAATCCGCGAAGGCGGGTGCGAAGGCTATATCGCCAAACCCATATCGGTACCCATATTTCTTGAAACGGTCGCCAAGTTCTTGAAATGACACGTCGTTTTAAAGGTGAACTCGGTAATCGCCGATATCGGCGCGTATCCTGATCGTCGACCACACGCCGTCCAGCGTCAAAATGCTGGCCGCCAAGCTGACCAACGAATATTATCAGGTCCTGACCGACGCCGCCGGAAGGGCGGCGTAGAAGGCCGTCGAAGAAGACGCGCCGGGCCGTAACCGGGTCATCCCGACACCGCCGAAAACGGCCCGGAACGCCATCCAGGCCCGGCCCGGATAGAAGGCATGAAAAACCCCCCCGTCGGGGGGCCCAGTACTCACTTCTGAATTTCCAAGACCGCTATTTGATCTTGGCTTCCTTGAACAGGACGTGTTTGCGGACGACTGGGTCGTATTTACGCTTTTCCATCTTTTCCGTCAGGTTGCGGGGGTTCTTCTTGGTCACGTAATAGAAACCCGTGTCGGCGGTGCTGACCAGCTTGATCAATATGGAACTCGGTTTTGCCATTGTCCGTGTCTCGGGTTTTGGTCCGTCCGGGGCCTCCCGGAGCGCGAACCATACAGTCCGCGGACCGCCTGTCAAGGGGTCCGGGGGGGGCGTCCGGGGGCGTGGCGCCTTGTCAGTGCTGGGGTCAGTACCGGGCCTCGTGGGTCGGCGCCGACAGGTTCAGGGCCCGGGCATAAAGGGCCGGGTCGTCGATCAGCCGCCGGGCGATTTCGGTCTCCAAATCCTCGCGCCGTCGTTGCGAGGGGCATGATTGACGAAGCTTGTTGCGCATGTCTTCGTCCGGAATCTCGGGCTTGCGCCAGGCGGTCAGGGCTTCCTCTATTTTCGAGCGGTTCGCCATCACCGCCCTGATTACTTTCTCGGCGCCGTCCTTGAGGCCGCTGGTGCAGATCGCCGGCCGGACGCCCAGGCCATGCAGCAGGTATCCCGATGGCGCCACCAACTTGGACCAGGTGAGGGTGATTTCGCCGTCGTTGGGGAGCCTGATGACGGTTTGCACCGATCCCTTGCCGAAGGACGACGTGCCGATGACCACGGCGCGGTCACGATCCTGGAGCGCGGCGGCGACGATCTCGGCCGCCGAGGCGGACTTTCCGTCGACCAGCACCAAAACAGGCAGGCCGAACGCCAGATCGTGGCCGCCGGCCTCGTAGTTGTGGATGCTTTCGGCGTGACGGCCCCGGGTGCTGATGATTTTCCCTTGGGTCAGCAGCAGGTCGGCGACCTTGATCGATTGCTTCAGCAACCCTCCCGGATTGCCGCGCAGATCGAGCACCAGGCCCCTCAATCCGTCTGCCAACCGGGCCCGGGCATTTTCCAGCTTCTTGGCCATGGACCGGGCCGTATCCTGGTTGAAGCTCTTGAGTCGGAGAACAAGGATGCCGTCGTTTTCGGTTTCGAACACCGTGGCCAGGAAAATGTGGGCCCGTTCCATGGCCATCGTTAACGGGCCGCTGGCGCCCTTGCGCTCTACCTTCAGGTTGACAAGTGTATGGGTGGGGCCGCGAATCATGTTGGAAATAGCTTTCCTCGAAAGGCCCTTAAGGGGTTTGCCGTCGACATGGGTGATGCGGTCGTCTTTCATCATTCCGGCCTCGGCGGCGGGGTTTTTGGGCAACACGTCCAAAACCACCACCACCCCGTCCGTGATCCTGTAACGGATGCCGATGCCTCCGAAACCGTCGCGTTTGGCGCGGTTTTTCCTGGCCTCCTCGGCGCCTGCGTAGCGCGAGAAGATATCCAGATTCGACAACACACCGTCGAAAAAGGCCTCATAAACGGCCTCCATGTCGGCGGATTTCAATTCCGGCGATGCCTGGCGCGCGGCCAGGGAAATATCGGCGGTCAAATTCGCCCAGCCGGCGACATCGTCGGCCCCCGGGGCCTTCAGGCGTATGACTTCGCGGCCGGCGGAGGCTAGCAAAACCTCGCCGCCTTCGCGGGAAAAGGTCAGGTCCGGGTCCAGGGCCCCCAGGCCGCGGATGCCTTCGAAGGAAATATCATCGACGGCGACCACGTCGATGTATTTCTCGGCGATGCCGCTGAGTCCGGCGGCAAAGACCTCGACGGCCTTGATTTTGGAAAAAGCCGTGGCACCGAGTTTCGATTCCCGCATCGGCGCGCAGGCGGCCGTCAGCGACAACGCCAGCCCGCATGCAACGGCCAACCATTTCCGATGAACAATCATTTTCCGGATTGTCCGCCATTTTTTGCCGTTCGTCACTACGGCAATTATCCTTATTCGACCTTGCCGGAGACAGGGGCGGGCCGGACTTAGCGCCGTCGTCGCCCGCCCGTGGATTTTCCCCGCCCCGCGGCCCTGGTTTTGGCCCCACCCTTGGCGTGTCCTTTGGCGCGCCGGGGAAGCCGCCCCCCTCTGGCCTTGGCACCCTTTTTGACGGATGGGAGCGCCCCGGAATCCATCAACGCCAACACCATGCCGCCGGTTACCGGATTGGCTTCCGTGAGGCGCACCTCGACCTCGTCGCCGAGACGGTATTCGATGCCGCTGTTGCGGCCGCGGAGTGAATGGCGGGTCTCGTCGTGGACGTAATAATCGTCGGCCAGGGTGCGCATCGGGACAAGCCCGTCGGCACCGGTCTCGGTCAGGGTCACGAACAGGCCGAACCGGGTGACGCCGTTGATGCGGCCCTGGAAAACGGCGCCGATGCGGTCGGCCAGGAAGGCGGCGATAAAACGGTCGATGGCGTCCCGCTCGGCGCCGGCGGCGCGGCGTTCAGTCATCGACAAGTGTTCGCCGATGTCGGCGAAGTCACGGGGATTTTTTTCCAGCCCCGCCGAGAGATTCCCCAGGCCCAACCGGCCGCCGGCGATCAACGCCCGGTGCACCAAAAGGTCGGCATAACGCCGGATCGGCGAGGTGAAATGGCAATAACGCACGAGCGCCAGCCCGAAGTGGCCGATGTTGTCGGGGGCGTATTCGGCCTGGGCCTGGCTGCGCAGCACCATTTCGTTGACCATCGGCGCGTTGCGGGTGGCGGCGGCTTTTTTCAGGATCTGGTTGAAGCGTTTGGGCGTCGGCATGCCGCCGCGGGCGAAGCGGATGCCGACGCTGTCGAGGACGTTGCGAAGGGTTTCCAGTTTTTCCTTCGACGGCTGGTCGTGGACCCGGTACATGCAGGGCCGGCCCGCCTTTTCCAGCGTCTCGGCGGCGGCGACGTTGGCGGTGATCATGAATTCCTCGATCAGCTTGTGAGAATCGAGGCGCCGGCGGACCCCGATGCCGGTGACGGTGCCTTCGGGCGCCAGTTCGATCCGCCGCTCCGGCATTTCCAGTTCCAGCGCCTGCCTCGCCGCGCGGCCCTTGAGCAGCGCTTGATAAGCGCCGAAAAGGGGGGTGATTACCGAATTGAGAAGCGGCCCCGTGGTTTTGTCGGGGTTGCCGTCGCGGGCCGCCTGGACCTGTTCATAGGTCAGCCTGGCGGCGGAACGCATGACGCCGCGGCGGAATTGGTGGCGCAGCAGTTTTCCCGAGGCGTCGATCCAAAAATCGACGGCGACGCAAGGCCGGTCCTCGCCCGGCACCAGCGAGCACCAGCCGTTGGAAAGGGCTTCGGGCAGCATCGGCACCACCCGGTCGGGAAAATAGACCGAATTGCCGCGCTCATAGGCGTCCCGGTCCAAGGCGTCGCCGGGGCGCACGTACCAGGCGACGTCGGCGATGGCGACCAGCAGATGCCAGCCGCCGGGGTTTTTCTTGTCCGGGTCCGGCTCCGCCCACACCGCGTCGTCGAAATCGCGGGCGTCGGCGCCGTCGATGGTGACCAGCGGCAGGGAGCGGAAATCGTCGCGGTCCTTTTCAGGCGCCGGGCCGGCCTGGACGGCCTGTTTTTCCGCCGCCGCCGAAAAACGGGTCGGCAAGTCGCAATCGGCAACGGCGATCATCGACGGTGAGGCGGGGCCTTCGCCGCCGTGAACGACCTCGACGATCCGGGCCTGGCGCAGGCCCAGCCGCCGCCCGCGCAAAGGCTCGGCCCGAACCAGGTCGCCGGGGCCCGCATCGAGCGTATCGCGGGGATCGACGGCGAACTCCCCCCTGGAGCGCTTGTCCGTGGGCCGGAGCCGTGATTCGCCGCCGGCTTTTTCGAAGATTCCCAGGATCTGGCGAGGCGCGGCGGCAATGGCGCGGATGGTCCGGCCTTCGAATTCGCCGTCGCCGGTCGGGGTCAGGCGCGCCAGCACCCGGTCGCCGGGACCGGGCGCCGGAAGCCCACGGCGGCCCGGGATCATATAGATGCGGGGTGCTTCGCCGTTGCCGTCCCAGGCCACGGGCCGGGCCAGCAGTTCGCCGTCCCTGTCGGTGCCGGTGATTTCGACCACCGCCACCGGCGGCAGGGCTTCGGGCGCCCGCACCCGCCGGCCCCGGCCCCTTTCAAGGGTGCCGTCCAGTTCCATCTCGCGAAGCGCCTTTTTCAGGGCCATCTTCTGGCGCGAGTCGAGCTTGAAGGCGCGGGCGATGTCGCGCTTGCCGACCCGCTTGGGGTTTGAGCGGATGTATTGCAGGATTTCTTCGCGGCTGGGGAAGGGGGATTTTTTGGCCGGCTTAGAGGGTTTCTTGGTCAACGGCTTATTCGTTCAGGGCGGCGGAGGATTCGATTTTCTTCGGCGCCGGTTTCTTTTTGGCGGCGGTTTTCTTTTTCTTCGGCGTCGCCTTTTTCTTCTTTTTCGCGCCCTTGCCGCTTTTCGCCGCCTTCGCGGCCAGAAGTTCGATGGCGTGCTCCAGGGTCACGGTGTCGGGGTCGGTGCCCTTCGGCAGCGTCGCCATTAATTTTCCGTGCTGCACATAAGGCCCCCAACGGCCGGCTTTCTGGACCACCGGCTTGCCGTCGCCGGGATGCATGCCCAACTCCTTCGGCGGCGCCTTGCGGGGCGCGTCCGCCAACAGGTGCACGGCCCGGTTCAACCCAATGCTCAACACGTCGTCATCGCCCTTCA
>JADFNT010000115.1 GCA_022563215.1 Pseudomonadota bacterium | reverse complement strand
CCGCCTGAGCGATCCCCCGGCCGAACCGCCCCCATTGGCGCAACTGGAACTGATCACCGGCAAACCGCCCTACAAGTTCGAGGACGAACGCGCCATTTTGGCCGATCACAACATCGACACCCTGGTGACCAAGCATTCCGGGGGCGACGGAACGGTGGCCAAGGTCTTCGCCGCCGCCGAAGCCGGAGTCAAAATCGTCCTCATCCGCCGCCCGCCACCGGAGCCGGGACCGGTGGTCGAGACCGTCGACGACGCCTTCGCCTGGATCGAAGACCGGCTCTAGGGTGTGTACTCATAAACTGAGGGTCTGCTTACGGTCCCATGGCAGACCTTTTAAAACCCTTCCGGGAACTTCCGCTTAGGACCCAAAGCGGACATCGGGCATCTTGCCAGATCGGTTTTTTAGATGCAGAGTCGCAGCCATAATAGCGCCCGTTCCGCGACACTCGGAGTTACGCCCATGAAGCAGATTACAGGAATCAACCATGTTGGACTTAGGGTTCGGAGCCTGGAAACGGCAAGAGCGTTTTACGAACAGCTTGGGTTCGAGTTCATCGTTGGTCCAATAGGACCTGAACCAGTAGCAGTGATGTTATACCCATCTGGCATCAACATTAATTTCATCCTAAATACAACATCCGATGCCTCAGCGAGCAATGTCCTAATGGACCTACCAGAAAAACATACGGGATTTACGCATATTGCACTCGAGATCGATGACATTGAAGCAGTTCAGCAGCAACTAGCCGCTCGTGGGATCACAATCACCGAGACCGTAGAGTTGCCGGACGGGACGGTTTTCTTCTTTGTTCGAGATCCAGACGGTAATGTCATCGAACTTCATAAACCGGCCTAACAGAACAAAAGAGAGTCCGCTAATGACCAAAAGCCGACACTCACTGAATTGGCGCGCGCCGCAGGTACTTGTTCAGGAAGGCAACGGTTCGCTTGAACGCATCAGCCGAAACTTGGCCATCATATCCACCGTATCGCGATCCGTGTGTAAAGGCATGATAGGTGTTCTCATAGATTTTCGCTTCGCAAACCTGATTCATCCTCTTTAACTCGTCACACATTTCCAGAACCGCTTTCCAATGCGTCTCGATATCCTTGTCCCCGTGTAAAAAGAGGATTGGCGGAAGATTACTTGAGGGACCGTCGACACCCCGACCGATGTAATAAGAGACCAATGCTCCTATAGGCCGGATGGGGTACTCGTTCTGAAAATCGATTGCCACCCGCATTCCCTCTAAGGCGCCTCTGGAAAATCCTAGTATTCCAATGCGTTCAGGATCGACCTCGGGAAGTTTCTGCAAAAAGTCATATGCCGCTCCAACTTTGTGGCTAAGCCATCCTCCGCTCGAATAATAATCAATAGCTATGGTTACGAAGTTTTTTTCCGACAGGGAACTTGCAAAGATTTTTATATCCTCTGTGAGGCCTCCTTTGTGGTGCAGGATAATGACGGCTGGATATGGTCCCTTTCCCGGGGGTTTACAAAGATAGGTATCCAATACTGAATCGTCTGGAAGCTTGATCCCGTTGCCGGTGGTCTGGCACGAAGCTAACGCCAATAAACAAACCACCCCTGCAAGTCGAATGAACGAGTGTGAAAAGCGCATATTTTCCCCCATTGCTTTGATTAAAAGTACTGGAAAGACCCATCCCTCGTACTCTAATCCCTGTCCGTTGCCCGTTCATGAGTCCATGACCTAGTCCTTTTCCCTCTTTCGAATCTTGCCGTCGGGGGGCCTCAGCACATGGTGGTGATCGGCGGCGTAAAGGCGGCTGTCGTCGAAGTCCCCGCCGCCCAGGACCCGGCCAACCAAAATCAACGCGGTGCGGGTGATGCTGGCGGCTTTCACCTTATCGCGGATATCGGCCAGGGTGCCGCGGATGATTTTTTCGTCGGGCCAGCTCACCCGGCAGGCGACGACCACCGGACAGTCGGCGCCGTAATGGGGCGTCAGTTCCCTGACCACGGGGCCCAGGTTATTGACCGACAGGTGAATGGCCAGGGTCGCCCCGCTCTGGCCCAGGGTGCCCAGGTCCTCGCCCGCCGGCATGCCCGAGCTGCGGACCGAGGTGCGGGTCAGGATGACGGTCTGGCTGACGCCGGGCAGGGTCAGTTCGGCGCCCAGGGCGGCGGCCGCCGCCGCATAGGCCGGCACCCCCGGGGTCACGTCATAATCGATGCCGAGTGCGTCCAGGCGCCGCATCTGTTCGGCGATGGCGCCGTAAAGGGCCGGATCGCCGGAATGGACCCTGGCGACATCGTGACCGGCTGCGTCGGCGGCTTTCATTTCATCGATGATCTGATCCAGAGTCATCGGCGCGGTGTCGATGACCCTGGCGCCTTCGGGCGCCTCGGCGACAATCCCGGGCGGCACCAGGGAGCCGGCGTACAGCACCACCTTTGAGGCGCGGATCAGGTCCCGCCCGCGCACCGTAATCAGGTCCGCCGCCCCCGGCCCGGCGCCGATGAAATGGACGGTCATGGGGAGCGCTATTTGCCGCCTTTGAGGACGCCCTCGATCACGTCCAGGATCTTGCCGGTGGCTTTTTCCAGCAGCACCACGTCGTCGCCGGCGATGATCCGTTCGAGCCCCGGCGGCGGTTCCGGCAACTTGGATTTCAGGCCGGCCGGAAGATCGCGCTTGGCCAGGCCCGGCGGCAGGCTGCCGTGCTTTTCAAGCCGTTTTTGCAGCCCCGGCGGCAGCGAATCGCGCTTGGCCAGGCCCGGCGGCAGTCCCTTGCCCCGGCCTTTGCCTTTGGCCTTGTCCTTGCCCTTGCCTTTTCCTTTTTTCGCCTTCTTGGATTTTTTATCGCCGTCGTCCCCGGCGTCCTTGGCGGCCTTCCCGGCCTTTTTGCCGAAGAACTCCTCGATGGCGCGCTTTTCCACTTCCTTGAAGACGATACCGCCGATTTCCTTGGCCGTCGGCAGCTTCTGCGCCCCGGCCGGGACCATGAACACGGCAAGGAAAATCAGACTTAATAGAAACTGCATGGCGTTTACTCCTTCCTGGAAAGCTCTTGTTGTTGCCTTGGCGGGACCCTATCGCCGTAGCCCCGGGGGGTATAGACCCGGGGGCCGGAACCCTTGTCCATCCTGCGTGTTCGGCTGGAACCGACGAGCACCAGGGTCAGCATGTCGGCGTGGTCAGGGGTCAGTTCGCCAAGCGTAATGACGTCCACGGCCTCGCCGTCGCGGCCGAGGTTGCGGGCCAGCACCACGGGAGTTTCCGGCGGCCGGCCGGACAACAAAATATCGCGGGCCCGGGTCAACTGTTTCTGGCGGCGTTTGGAGACGGGATTATAAAGCGCGACGACAAAATCCGCCGCCGCCGCGGCCTCCAGCCTTTTTTCGATCACGTCGGTCGGCGTCAGCAGGTCGGACAGAGAAATGGCGCAGAAATCATGGCCCAGGGGCGCCCCGATGCGGGCCGCCGCCGCCTGCATGGCCGAAACACCGGGGACGACGGAAACCCGGACCCGGTCCCAGTCGGCCCGGTCGGCCGTGTCCAGGAGCTCATGCACCAGCGCCGCCAGGGCGTAAATCCCGGCATCGCCCGAGGAGACCAGCGCCACGTGACGGCCCGCCGCCGCCATGTCGAGGGCCAGCCGCGCCCGGTCTTCTTCTTGCGTCAGGTCCGAATCGTGGCGTTCCTTACCGCCGAGCAGGTCTTCGATCAGGTCCAGATAAAGCCGGTAGCCGATCACGTCGTCGGCGCCCAGGACCGCTTTCGTCGCTTCCGGCGTCCGCCAATCCCGGGCACCGGGGCCGATGCCGACGACGGTGAGGGTTCCCCTCGGCCGCCCGGTCGCTTCCGGGTCGAGGGGCCGGGGGGCGCGGCCGACGGCGCAGGTGGCGCGCCTGGATTTTTTCTTCTCGGCCGCCAGTTCGCCGTCCTTCCCGGCGGCGGCCAGCGCCGCCCCCTCGGCGACCCCATGGCAGCCGACTTCGGCGAAAACAACGTCCGACGGATTGGCGAGGCGCGGCGTTTCGGCTTCCAGTTCCGGGGCCGAAAAAAACCGGGCGGGGACGTCCAGATGCGCCGCCAGGGCATGCACCGCCTCTTCATCGGCCTTGAGGTCGAGGGAAACGACGCAGGCGACGGCAAGCGTGGCCAGCCCCGCGCCGGACAGGGTTTCATCGGCGAGCTTGATGAGTTCTTCCGCCTCCGTCCCCCGCTCGCAGCCGACGCCCAGGGCCAGCACGGTTGGATGCAG
Organism: Pseudomonadota bacterium; assembly: GCA_022563215.1. Lineage (GTDB taxonomy): Bacteria > Pseudomonadota > Alphaproteobacteria > Rhodospirillales > Casp-alpha2 > Casp-alpha2. Next base: position 1,707 of record JADFNT010000115.1, on the reverse strand, counting down.
CACCAGGTCGCTTCCAGGACTTTCCACGGCCTTGTCGGTGACGCGGACGTTCAGGGGCGCGGTTTCGGCAAAAACCGCTTCCGATTCCGTTATCCAGCCGGCGTCGCCGGCCTCCACCTTGAGCCCCACCGGATCACCGGCCAGCAACGCCGCCATGATGTCCTTGGCGGAATCCGGGTTATGGACCCGCCAGCCGGGCGGCGGATCGTCCAGCGCCAGGCCCAATCTTACGTCGCCGGCCGTGGTCACGGCGGCATGGCCGCCGGTGATTTCGGCGATGGCAAGCGCCAGGCGGTTGGCGCCTCGGTGGCCGCCCAGCAGCGGCACAATGGTGCCGCCATCGGCGGAAACGGCGACGACCGGGGGTTCTTCCCTTTTGTCCGAAAGTACCGGACCCAGGGCGCGGATCAGGATACCGGCGGCGCAGATTCCAACGACGGGACGGGACCGGCCGAACAGGCCGCGCACATGCGCCGCCACCTCGTCGAAGACCACGTCGGCGCCTTGTTCGGCGCGATTTTTCAAGCCATGGACTTCCGCCCCCGGCAGCTTGGGTTTTAATAAAACCGCCAGTTCGAGCCCGCCCGGCCCCAGCACCACCAGGGCGACATTTTCCGGCAACGCCTGGGCGCTCACGCCTCGGCCTCATCGGCGCGGCGCACCAGGATCATCGAGAAATAAGGCGCGCCGCCGTCCGGCGCCTCGGCCAGGGGCAGAACCTTTTCGTCGGTCATCGAGGCCCGTTCCACGTACTCGGCCCGCTCGTCTAGGCCCAGGCGGCCCAGCACCCGCTTGATCTTAGGCAAATGCCGCCCGACCTTCATGATCGCCGCCGCGTCGGTATCCGCCAGCCGCCGTTCCAGTTCCTGTTCGTCGAGGGGCGCCGGCAGCACGGTCAGCACCTGGTTGCGCGACACCAGCGGCCGCCCGGCGACGGCGGCGACGGCGCCCAGGGACGACACCCCGGGCACGACCTCGACGTTGTATTCCCCGGCCAGCCGGGCGAACACGTACATGAACGAGCCGTAGAGGAAGGGGTCGCCCTCGCACAGCACCGCCACGTCGCGGTTTTCGTCCAGGTGGGCGCCGATTTCGGCGGCGTAGCGGTCGTAAACATCGTTGGCGGGAAAGTTTCCCGGCGTCATCGGCGTGCGGATGGCGATTTCGACCCGGCCGCCGGGTATGTGGGGGGCGGCGATGGCGCGGGCCAGGCTGTCGCCGTGCTCGGGCGCCGGGTAGGCGATAACGGGGACGGACCTAAGAATCCGCCGGGCCTTGAGGGTAATCAGTTCCGGGTCGCCGGGGCCGACGCCGAGGCCGTAAAGGGTGCCGCCTGTCATTTCGAACCCGTCATTTCTTCACCGCCGCCAGTTGCGTCACTTCCTTCAGCGGCCGGAAAGCATGGAGTCGCCCAACTGACGCGGCGCGGGAAACGGCCAGGCGCGTCAGGTCGCCGCCGAATTCGTTGCGGAAAGACAACAACCGTTGCTCGGCTTCCAGCGTCACCCCGTTGGCGACCAGCCGCCCGTCCGGAGACAAGGCGTCCCAACAGACTTCCAGCAACCCCGGCACCGATACCCCGCCGCCGATGAACACCGCGTCGGGCTGGGGTTCCAGGCCCTTCAGCGCCGCCGGGGCCTCGCCCTCGATGACGGTGAGCCTGGGCACGCCGAGGTTTTTGGCGTTGCGGCCGATGACCACGGCGCG
>JADFNT010000114.1 GCA_022563215.1 Pseudomonadota bacterium | reverse complement strand
ACCGCCTGGGGCGGCAGCCGGTCGGGGCGTTTGGGCGCGTGCCAGTTGGCGGGCTGGCGGCGGCGGGCCAGCTTATAGAGCCGGGGGGCGTCCGGGTGGTCGGCGTACGCCGCCATCCACGCCTTCAGTTCCTTGTACTTGGAGCGGTACTTGGTCGGATGCAAAAAGCGCTGCGCCATGACGTGGCCCATCAACAGGCGGTCGTCGAGCCTGGCGATCAACCGGTCGGCGCCTTTCCAGTCGCCGTCTTCCTGGACGTCGAAAATTTGCCGGTACAGATCGACGTCGGCGTGGACGAGGATTTTCGGAAAAACCAGTTCGACGTCGTCGGCGCCGGGCCCGGAACGTGGACCGCCGCCGTACAGCGACGCGGACGCGTCCGCCACATCAAGGCCGTCGGCGGCGCCCGGGCCGGGACCGAATCCCAGCAACGCCGCCAAGACAAGCGGAAACAGAACGGAAAAACGCTTTGTCATGAAATAATTAACAAACCCCCTCCCCCGAGCAACCTGGTTTTGTATAAAACATCCCGATTCCGCAGGCAACCCGCTAAAAGCTTGGATTTTTAAGAATTCCAGGGAAAAGGGGGGGCGATTTCCAGGGAAAAGAGGATTTCCGGGCAATGGTTGGAGAAACTATGGCGCCTGAAGTTTGCGTTTGATGCCCAGCCAATCCATCCAGGTCACCCGTTTCTGCCCCGGCGATCGCAGCAGATAGGCGGGGTGGTAAAGCGCCGTCGCATCGATCGGCCGCGCCAGGCCCGGCGTCGAATAGGAGAACCATTTCCCCCTCAGCCGGCCGACGCTGGTGGTCTCGGCGAGCAGCGATTTGGCCGCCGGACCGCCGAGCGCGACCAGGACCTTCGGGTCCACCAGTTCGATCAGGCGTTCCAGGAACGGCATGCAGACCGCCGTTTCCTGCGCCGACGGGGTGCGGTTGCCGGGCGGCCGCCAGAACACGGTGTTGGAGATCAGCACCCCGGTCCTATCGAGACCGATAGAGGCCAGCATCTTGTCGAGAAGCTTTCCCGACGGGCCGACGAAGGGCAGGCCCTGGCGGTCCTCTTCCGCCCCCGGGCCTTCGCCGACGAACAGGATCGGGGCTTGCGCGTTGCCGTCGGTAAAAACCAGGTTGGTCGCCGTCTTCTTGAGCCCGCAGCCGTCGAAGGATTCCAGGGCCCGGCGCAGCTCGTCGACCGAACCAGCCGACCGGGCCAGATGCACGGCCGCCGTCACCTCGCCGTTGGCGCCCCCTTGCGGCACCGAAACGGGCGGTTCGGGGGGCGGCTCCCGTGGGGACGGGGACGGGGCCGCCGCGTCGGCCAGGCCCTTTTTTTCCCCGTTCGATTCAATAGGTTTCGATTCTCCGGGGCCGGGTTCGGGGGGGACCGGGGGAGCGGCCGGGTTCGCGGCTTGCGGTTTTTCCTCGAACCGGTTGACCGGCCGGTCGGCGATGGTTTCGTCGACACCGGCCTCGGCGTACCATTCGAGCAGTTCGCGGGCGGTCATGGAATGGGGCGGGGCCATGGCCGAATATACCATGCCGGTGGCACCAGGACATCCCCAACCGGACACCGGTATGGTATAAGGCGGCCCGTTCAGCCCCCCAGGCCACCCCCCGTCCACCCCAGGCCGGAAAGATCATGACTCCAGACTCCGAAGCCCCAACCACCGAAGCGGCCCCCCAACCGGTCCAAGAGCGGGAATCCATGGACTTCGACGTGGTCATCGTCGGCGCCGGGCCGGCGGGGCTGAGCGCCGCGATCCGGCTCAAACAACTGGCGGCCGGGGGAGACCGGGACCTGAACGTCTGCGTCGTCGAGAAGGGGTCCGAAATCGGCGCCCACATCCTTTCCGGCGCGGTCATCGACACCCGGGCCCTGGACGAGTTGATTCCCGACTGGAAGGACCGGGGCGCGCCGCTGACCGTGCCGGTAACCGAAAACCACTTCTGGATGCTGTCGGCAACGGGCAAGTGGCCGATGCCGCATTTCCTGCTGCCGCCGCTGATGAGCAACAAGGGTTGCTATACCCTCAGCTTGGGCAACCTTTGCCGCTGGCTTGGCGGACAGGCGGAAGAACTGGGCGTCGAGATCTATCCCGGTTTCGCGGCGGCGGAAGTTCTCACCCGCGGCGACGGCGCCGTCAAAGGCATCGCCACCGGCGACATGGGCCTGAACAAGGACGGCACGCCCGGCCCCAACCATCAGCCGGGCATCGAACTGCACGCCAAATATACCTTCCTGGCCGAAGGCGCGCGCGGGTCGCTGAGCCAACAGGTCATGGCGCGGTTCAACTTAGGAGAAGGCGTCGAGCCCCAGACCTACGGCATCGGCATCAAGGAATTATGGGACGTCGATCCGCGAAAGCACAAACCCGGCACCGTCATCCACACCCTGGGCTGGCCGCTGACCGATACGGCCGGCGGCGGCTTTATCTATCATCAGGAAGGGGGCCAGGTCGCCATCGGGTTCGTCGTCGCGCTGGATTACCAAAACCCCCACCTGTCGCCGTTCGATGAAATGCAGCGGTTCAAGACCCATCCCGCCGTCAGGCCGTTGCTGGAAGGCGGCCGCCGGGTCGCCTACGGGGCGCGCGCCATCAACGAAGGCGGCCTGCAATCGATACCGAAGCTGGTGTTTCCCGGCGGCGCCCTGATCGGGTGTTCGGCCGGGTTCGTCAACGTGCCCCGCATCAAAGGCACCCACAACGCCATGAAAACGGGGATGTTGGCGGCCGAGGCCGCTTATCAGGCGATCGGCGACGGCGGCGACGGCGGCGACGAACTGTCCGACTACGTGCGGGCCTTCAGGAAATCCTGGGCCTACAAGGACCTGCACCGGGTCCGCAACGCCCGCCCGGCGTTGGCCAAGTTCGGGATCAAACTGGGGACGCTCTATTCCGGCATCGATATGTGGCTCAACAATCTGGGCCTTGGCTTTCTCGTTCCGTGGACCTTCGGCCACCACCCGGACCATTCGGCGCTGGCGAATGCCGACCAATGCCGGAAGATCGATTATCCGAAACCGGACGGCGAGATCACCTTCGACAAGCTGTCGTCGGTGTTCCTGTCCAACACCAACCACGAGGAAAACCAGCCCGTCCATCTGACCCTCAAGGACGACACCGTGCCCACAAGCGTCAACCTGGCCCTCTATGACGGGCCGGAGGCGCGGTTCTGTCCCGCCGGGGTCTTTGAATTCGTCGATGACCAAGCCGGGGACGAAGCCGGGGACGAAGACGCCAAGCGCCTGCAAATCAACGCCCAGAACTGCGTCCACTGCAAAACCTGCGACATCAAGGACCCGACCCAGAACATCGTCTGGGTGGTGCCCGAAGGCGGCGGCGGGCCCAATTATCCGAATATGTAGTTGTGACTTAAACGGCTGGGTTGTCTAAAATACCAGTGATGAAAGAATACTCCATATTCCGCAAATCAATCCTTGTGATTGCTGGGGGGATTTCAGCGGGCGTTGCCGCCGGCGCTCTGATGATCGCCCCGCTGCCGGCGGAAGCCGGCAAGGACCGCATGGAACCGGGCCGGACGCTGAGCGGCAACTACCTCGCCGGTCGCCATGCCCAGGCCCGCAAGGACCTTTCGGCGGCGGCGGATTTCCTGGGCGCGGCGTTGAAAAAGGCCCCCGAGACGCCCGCCCTTCTGCGCCGGACTTTCATCCTGATGGCCGTCGAGGGCCGTATGAAGGAAGCGACGGAATTGGCCCGGCGGCTGTTGAAGACCAAACTCAATTCGCCGGTGGCGCACCTGATCCTGGCCGTCAATGACATCAAGCAGGGCCGTTTCGCCGCCGCGAATAAGCGGCTCAAGAACCTGCCGGAGAACGGTCTCGCCAAGTTCGTCGGGCCGGTTCTCAGGGGGTGGAGCCTGGTCGGCGAAAAAAAAATGGACGCGGCGCTGAAATTGCTGACCGCCGAGCCCCAGGACAAGGCGGTGAAGCCGCTTCTCGCCATGCACGCGGCGTTGATCAACGAGATGCTGGGACGCCACGACGAGGCGGAGAAACATTTTCTCGCCGTCAGCCAGGGCCAGAACGGCCTGTCGCTTCGGGTGGTGCAGCTCCTGGGCTCGCTTTACGAACGGACCGGGCAAACGGAAAAGGCGCGCTTGCTCTATGACCGCTATCTCAAGGAGCAGCCGGGATCGCGGCTTCTTGACGTCGCCTTGGCGCGCCTGAAGGCGGGCGCCAAGCCGCCGCTCAAGGTGTTCTCGGTGGCGGACGGAGCGGCGGAGGCGCTGTTCGGCATCGCCAGTTCGCTGCGCCAGCAGAACGCCCAGGAAACGGCCCTGGTTTTGGGCAAGTTGGCGCTTTACCTGAAGCCCCGGTTTCCGGTCATGCAGATTCTGCTGGGCGATATCCTTGAAGCCAACGACCGCTTGGAGCCGTCCCTGGAGCTTTATTCGGCCATCGACCGCCGTTCGGCGTTTTCCTGGTCGGCGCGGCTCCGGATCGCCTCGATCCTCGACCGCCTGGAACGCACGGATGAAGCCGTCAAACACCTTAACCGCATGGCCGCCGACCACCCCGAAGACCCCGGTCCGTTGATCAGCCTGGGCGACATCCAGCGCAGCCACGACCGGTTCGCCGAATCCATCGATGCCTACGACCGCGCCTTCAAACGCATCCAGACCCTCGAATCCCGGCATTGGTCGTTGCTCTATGCGCGCGGCATTTCCCTCGAGAGAGCGAAGCAATGGTCCCGGGCCGAGGCCGATTTCCTGAACGCCTTGGATTTCAAGCCGAAACAGCCTTACGTGCTCAACTACCTCGGCTATTCCTGGATCGAAAAGGGAACCCATATCGCCCGCGCCCTGGAAATGATCCGCACAGCGGCCAACCTGCGTCCCAACGACGGCTATATCATCGACAGCCTGGGCTGGGGACATTACAAGCTCGGCAACTTCGACAACGCCGTCCGCCAACTTGAACGGGCCGTCGAGCTCCGGCCCCAGGACCCGATCATCAACGGTCATCTGGGCGATGCCTATTGGCGGGTCGGGCGCCGGCGCGAGGCCGACTTTCAATGGCGCCGCGCGCTGTCGCTGGACCCCGAAGACGAACTGACCGCCAAGCTCCGCCTGAAGCTCAAGCAGGGTTTGGCCGAAGACACGGAAACCGCCAAGAAAACCCCCGATGATGGCTGATTCGGCGCGCTTAAGCATCCCGGCGCCGGCCAAGATCAACCTTTATCTTCACCTCACCGGCAAGCGATCCGACGGTTATCACCTGCTGGACAGCCTGATCGCCTTCGCCGGAATCCATGACCGGGTGTCGATGGCCCCGGCGGCCGGGCTGAGCCTGACCATCGAGGGCCCCTACGGGGACGACCTGAAGGAAACGCAAGCCGACAACCTGGTCCTCAAGGCCGCCCGGCGGCTCGCCGAGATCGCCGGGACCGATGCCGGGGCCGACATCCGGCTCGACAAGCGCCTGCCGGTGGCGTCGGGCATCGGCGGCGGGTCGGCCGACGCGGCGGCGGCGCTGACCGGCCTGTCGGAACTTTGGGGCATCGATGGGGCGGGCGGGCCGGACCTGGAAAAGCTGGCGCTGGAGCTCGGTGCCGACGTGCCGGCGTGTCTGTTCGGAAGCGCCGCTTTCATCGGCGGCATCGGCGAGGAAATCGCCCGCTCGCCGGCCCTGCCGCCGGCGTGGCTGGTTCTGGCCCATCCCGGCGTGGCCCTGTCGACGCTCGAGGTCTTCGCCGCCCGCGAGGGCGGATTCTCCGAACCCGCCCGCTTCGACGACGCCCCGGAATCCGCTCAGGCCCTGGCCGACATCCTGGCCCGGCGCGGCAACGATTTGACCGCCGCGGCTTGCGGCCTCCGGCCGGCGATCGGTGACGTGCTGACGGTGCTGGAAGCGGCAGACGAATGCCTGTTGGCGCGGATGGCGGGACGCGGCGCCACCTGTTTCGGGCTCGTCGACGACTGCGGC
>JADFNT010000113.1 GCA_022563215.1 Pseudomonadota bacterium | reverse complement strand
GGGTCCTGGGACTCGGTGATGGGGCGGCCGATGATCAGGTAATCGGCGCCGGCGTCGATCGTATCGGCCGGCGTTTCGACGCGTTTCTGGTCATCTGTCGCGGCCCAGGCGGGACGGATGCCGGGGACCACCAGCTTGAAGTCCGGGCCCCGTTCCCGGCGCAGCGCCGCCACTTCGCGGGGCGAACAGACGACGCCGTCGAGGTCGCAGTTTTCCGCCAGCGCCGCCAGGCGCAGCACCTGATCCTCCATGTTGTTTTCGATCCCGGTGGCCACCAAATCGCCCGACCACAGCGACGTCAGCACCGTCACCGCGATCACCAGCGGGCGTTCGTCGCCGGCCTCACGCGCCGCATCGGCGGCGGCCCACATCATCGCCTCGCCACCCGAAGCATGGACGCTGAGCATGAACGGTTTCATGGCCAGCGCCGCGCCGACGGCGCCGGCCACCGTCGCCGGGATGTCGTGGAATTTCAGATCGAGGAACACCGCCACGCCCAGCGCCGAAACGACGTTGACCCCTGCCGGCCCCTGGGCGGTGAAGAACTCCTTGCCCAGCTTGACCCCGCCGACGAGCCCCCGGAGCCCCTCGGCCAGGGCCAGGGCCTTGTCCAGGTCGGGCGTATCCAGGGCGACGAAAATTCTGTCCGATGGGTCCACGGGATTTGCCTCGTTAATACCAAGGGTCAACCGGGCGGTGTTATAGCCCTAGGCGGGCGAGAACGCCAGCTTGAGGGATTTTATCGCCCTCGGGCCGCGGCGTCTGGGGGCAGGGAGGAAAGCCGGGGCGCGTCCTCGCCTGGTTCGGTGGTTTCGGTTTCGGATTGCTGGCGCTCGAGGCGGGCTTCAGCGTCCTTGAGTTCGCGTTCGGCGCGATCGGCCCGTTGCCCCTCGCGGCGGGCGCGGCGGCGGGCCTTTGCGCCGGAAATCCAAGCCACCAGGCCGCCGATCAAAAAGCCGCTGAAAAGTCCCGCCAGCACCACCGAAAACACCGGCAACGGCTGGGTTACCATATCCAGCGGCCACAGGTCCAAGACTACGTCGGCGCGGTTGTTGACGGAAAAAACAATGACCGCCGCCGCCAAAGGCATCACGACGATCCAGAAAAACACCTTCGACACAGGCGTCCGTTCCTTAAATTTGCGTTTGTCCAAATATACCGCCGAAGGCCCCGAAGCGACGACAGCCGGCGGGACAGCAGCCGGCGGGGGCTTAACCGCCGCTGTTCAGTTTCTCACGCAGTTGCTTGCCGGTCTTGAAGTATGGAATGAATTTCTCGGACACTTGAACCGATTCGCCGGTCCGCGGATTGCGGCCGATCCGGGCGCCGCGCCGTTTCACCGAAAACGCCCCGAATCCGCGCAGTTCAACGCGGTCGCCGGCGGCCAGCGCATTGGTGATTTCATCGAATATGGTGGTGACGATGCGCTCAACGTCCCGCTGGTAAAGATGCGGGTTTGACGCGGCCAGACGCGCAATCAGTTCCGACTTTGTCATGCCACTATCCCCCCCTTTGTGCGCTGGTTTTACGCTGGGCTTGTTAAATTCTTTGCCGCCGGGGCATTTCGGCGGGGCTGTATTCCTTTTTGGATACCTACCATAGATCAGGGTGCCAAAGCGCGATCACGCCGTCAAGACTAAGTCTTTCAGAAAACATAACTTTTCCGATCATGGAATCGAAGAGATCACGCCACGGTTCGTCCTCGTGTTTGATCTTCACTTTCTCGATGGGCAGGGAATCGGCGATCTTGTGGGTTTCGGAAAGCCATTTCCGGGCTTCGGATTCGGCGCCGAGGGCGTCGACGAGCCCTGCTTTCTTGGCCTGGCGGCCGCTGAAGACCCGGCCGTCGGCGAGTTTCAGCACCTGTTCCCTGGAAAGCGGGCGCCTTTCGGCGACCAGGGTCACGAACATGTCGAAATAATCGGCGATGATGGCCTCGGTCGCCTTGCGGGCGGCGGGCGAAAACTTCTCTAGCGGATTAGGCTGGGCCTTCAAAGGCCCGCTTTTCACCACTACCGACTTAATGCCGATCTTGTCCAAAAGCCCGGTCACGTCGGCGGTCTGCAAAATAACCCCGATGGAGCCGGTTAGGGTCGAGGACCGGGCGATGATGTGGTCGGAGCCCAGCGCCGTCATGTATGCGGCCGACGTCGCCGTGGTCCCCATCAACGCCACCACGGGTTTCTTTTCCCCCACCCGGCGCAGCGATTCGTAAAGCGCCTCGCCGCCGACATAAGTGCCGCCGGGACTGTCGATCTTGACTAGGAGCGCCTTTGCATTGTCGTTGTCGGCGACCTCTTTCAGCGCCTTGTCGCGGGCCGGATCGTCGAGGATCAGGCCGCCGATGGCGATCTGGGCCACGTGGTCCTGCTGGCGGCGGAGGTCGAAGCGGCCGGCGGCGGCGACGATGGCGGCGACCAGGGCAACGACGCCCAACACCCGCCAGAAGGTCAACCGCCGTTTCAGGCGGCGTCTTTCGACAACGTAATCGGCGTCAAGAGACATTCCGGAACGCCCTTTCTACTTCTCCGTCTTCTTGGCCTTAGGCGCGGCCTTTTTCTTGGTTTCCTTCTTGTCGCCCGCGTCCTTCTTGCCGGCGGCGGCTTTGGCCGGGGCTTTTTTCTTGGCCGGTGCTTTTTTCGCCGGTTTGGTCTCGGCTTTTTTGTCGGCCTTCTTGGCCTCGGGCTTGGCCTCGGGCTTGGCCTCGGGTTTGGCCGCGGGCTTGGCCGCGGGCTTGGCCGCCTTGTCGCCCTTTTCGCCGGCTTTCTTCTTGAACGCTGCGCCGAGGATATCACCCAACGAGGCGCCGGCATCCGACGAGCCATAAGCCGCCATCGCCTTCTTTTCTTCCTCCACCTCACGGGCCTTGATGGAAAGCGTCAGCTTGCGGCCGGACTTGTCGATCTGGGTGATCTTGGCGTCGACCTTCTCGCCAGCGGCAAAACGATCGGGGCGCTGTTCGGACCGGTCGCGGCTGAGATCGCCCTTGCGGATGAAGCCGGGCACGGAATCGTTGACCAAAACCTCGATCCCGTTGTCGACGACCGCGGTGATGGCACAGGTCACGATGCTGCCTTTCTTGAGCCTGCCCATCCCGGCGCCCAAGGGGTCTTCGGTCAACTGCTTGATGCCGAGGCTGATGCGTTCCCTTTCCACGTCCACGTTCAGCACCTTGGCCTTGACGGTCTGGCCTTTCTTGAAATCGGCCAGTGCCTCTTCGCCGGATTTCTCCCAACTGAGGTCGGAAAGATGGGCCATGCCGTCGATTTCGCCCTCGAGGCCGATGAAAAGCCCGAACTCGGTGATGTTCTTGACCTCGCCCTCGACCTCGGAACCGGTGGTGTACAAGGAAAGGAAGGCCTCCCACGGGTTATCCCGGCATTGCTTAAGGCCCAGCGAGATGCGGCGTTTTTTCGGGTCCGTGTCGAGCACCATGACCTCGACTTCCTGGCTGGTGGAAACGATCTTGCCGGGGTGGATGTTCTTTTTGGTCCAGCTCATCTCGGACACGTGCACCAGCCCCTCCACACCCGGCTCCAGTTCGACGAAAGCGCCGTAATCGGTAATGTTGGTGACCCGACCCGTGAACTTGGTGTTCGACGGATATTTTGTCTCGACCCCTTCCCAGGGATCGGTCTCCAATTGTTTCATGCCCAGTGAAATACGCTGGGTTTCGGCATTGAAGCGGATCACCTGCACCTTCACGGTTTGGCCGATCTGCAAGGATTCGGACGGGTGATTGACGCGGCGCCAGGCGATATCGGTGACGTGCAAAAGGCCATCGACTCCCCCTAAGTCCACAAAAGCCCCGTAATCGGTGATGTTCTTGACCACGCCTTCGAGAACTTGGCCCTCGGAAAGGTTGGAAATCAATTCCGATCGGGCTTCGGTGCGGGTTTCCTCCAGCACGGCGCGGCGCGATACGACGATGTTGTTGCGCTGCGCGTCCATTTTCAGGATTTGGAACGGCTGCGGCGTGTTCATCATCGGGGTGATATCGCGGACCGGGCGGATATCCACTTGGCTTCCGGGCAGGAATGCCACCGCGCCCGCCAGATCGACGATGAAGCCGCCCTTGACGCGGCCGAAAATGACGCCGTTGACACGCTCGCCCTTGTTGAAGGATTTTTCCAGCTCCCTCCAGGCTTCCTCGCGCCGCGCCTTTTCGCGGCTGAGGCGGACGATGCCGTCACGGTCCTCGTAGCGTTCGACGAAGACATCGACGATGTCGCCGGTATTGATCTCCGTATCCTGGCCGGGAGTGGCGAACTCCTTCAACGGCACGCGGCCCTCGGATTTGAGGCCGACGTCGATCAGCACCTCTTCGCTGTCGACGGCGATCACGGTGCCCTTGATGACGCGGCCTTCGAATTTGCCGTCGGTGCCAAGGGATTCTTCCAGCAGGTCGGCGAAACTTTCCTTGATGGCGGGGGGTGCGTCCCCGGACGCGGCCGGGGTATCGGCGGTTTGTTTTTCAGGAGCCATAAGGTCCTTAATCCTTCTCTATTCGTTTTCAGGCCAACCGGTTGGGTCCGGTGGTCTTGGGTTGAAAATTGTCCCTGTCCCGGCAATGGGCACCGTGCAGGAATGCTGGTCTTCAGCTCACTTGACCGTTCCCGGAACGGATGAAGCCGAGCGCCGCGGCAAAAACCTGATCGGCGTCCAGATCGCTGGTATCCAGTTGATAGGCGTCTTCGGCCGGCTCCAGCGGAGAGACGGCGCGGTCTCGGTCGCGCGCGTCGCGTTCCTCCATATCCGCGAGAACGCGGCCATGTATAGCGTCGAGGCCCCTTTCCCGCAACTCTTTAAAACGCCTTTCGGCGCGGACCTCGACGGTGGCGGTGATGAATAGCTTGGCGTCGGCGTCTGGGCAGACCACGGTGCCGATGTCGCGGCCATCGAGAACCGTCCCTTTGGCGCCGCCGGGGGGGTCGGCGGCGAAATTGCGCTGAAATTCAAGCAATTGGGCGCGGACCCCGGGAACGGCGGAAACCCGGGACGCGGCGGCGGCGGCGGCGTCCGTGCGCAGGTCTTCGGCCTCCAGGTCCTTTGGCGTCAGGGCCTTCGCCGCCGCCTCGGCCAGGACCGGGTCGTTCGGGTCGGCCCCGCCCCGCACCATGTTCATGCCGACGGCCCGGTACAGAAGCCCCGTATCCAGGAGCGCCAGGCCGAAATGTTCCGCCAGGCGGCGCGCCAGGGTGCCCTTGCCGGCGGCGGCTGGTCCGTCGATAGCGATAATCAAGGCTTTATCCTTCTTTTTGGGCGGTGACGGCGGCGCCGAGGCCGTTCATCAGGTCGGCAAAACCGGGAAAGCTGGTGTCGATGGTGGTGGCGTCGTCGATCTCGACGGGGGTTTCCGTCACCATGCCCAGAACCAGAAACGCCATGGCGATCCGGTGGTCCAGCCGGGCCTCGATCCGGGCGCCGCCGGGGGGCGGCCCGCCCCTACCCTTGACGGTCAGGGCATCGTCGCTGGCCTCCACCTCGACACCGGCCGCCGTCAGCCCCCGGACGATGGCGTCCAGGCGGTCGCTTTCCTTGACCCGGAGTTCACCTAAGCCCTCCAGCCGGGTCACGCCTTGGGCATAAGCGGCGGCGACGGCAAGGATCGGGTATTCGTCGATCATGGTCGGCGCCCGGGCACCGGAAACCGTAACCCCCTTGAGGCCCGAGGTGACCACTGTCAGGTCGGCGACCGGTTCGCCGCCTTCATTACGCGGGTTGTCGATGGAGAGGGCCGCGCCCATTTCCCGCAACGTCTCGATCAGGCCCGAGCGCAAGGGATTAACGCCGACGCCCGTCAACGTAACCTTTGAATCCGGCACCAGCAGCGCCGCCACCAGCGGGAAGGCGGCGGACGAGATATCGCCGGGCACCGTGACTTCGGCGCCGGTCAGTTCCGGTTGTCCGGTCAGGGTGATCTCCTTAGCCCCGCCTCCCCCCGGAGCCCCGGGCTTTTCCACGATCACCACCTCGGCGCCG
>JADFNT010000112.1 GCA_022563215.1 Pseudomonadota bacterium | reverse complement strand
GAACTGGCTCAGGAACCCGGGTCCCTTCGAATAACGACCGCGGATGAACCACACCAGGTAATAGCAAAGCGCGTCGGGCAGGCCCGCCTCGGCGCCCAGCATGAAGTCCCGGGCCTCAAGACGCTCGTCCATCCATTGCAGTTGCGCCCGGATCTGGGCCAGGGTCGCGGGCAGGTCGCGGGTCATTTGGGCGATGTCATAGCCGGCGCCGAAATAAAGCGGCCCCCGGTCTTCCCTGAAATCGTCGGGCATGTCGTCGCCGGCGTCGCCGAACACCAGCGCGATAACGGAAGTGAACAAGGGTCCGTCGGTCCACTGCCCGATGCCCCAGGCCATGCCCGCCGCGCCGCCGGGAAACAGGGTCGGTTCGGGTTTCAGGCGCTCAATCCGGCGGATGATGGAATGGGAATCGCAATAGACGTCGGCGCCGATCTGCATCACCGGGGTCAGCCGGTAGCCGCCGGTCAATGGCATCAGGTCGGTCTTGGGCGGCAGCCTGGGAATGGTCACCGAGCGCCAGTCCAGGTCCTTGAGGCCGAGGACGACGCGGACCTTTTCCGACACCGGCGATTGCGGATAATGGTGGAGGATAATGTCGCTCAACGCTCAGGGTCCTTGTTTGAATAGGATGATCCTTAGCATATTATCCGGGCGAAGACAGGGGAGGGGAATCGATGAAACTGGCTTGTTACCGGGATAACCGGGGTCCGCGCCTGGGCGTCTATACGCACGAAGGCCTGATCGAGGTCGCCGGCGATTTGGCCGAGACCTATCCGTCCATCCGCGCCGTCATCGAGAAATCGGGCTTCGCCGACATCGAGTCCTGGGCCGCCGGCCGGGAGGTGGACCACGGCCTGGAGGACGTTGAATACCTGCCGCCCCTTTATGACGCCGAGAAGGTCATCTGCGTCGGCGTCAATTACCCGAAGCGCCACCCCGTCGACGGCGAGATCCCGCCGCCGGAAAACATCTTTCTGTTCAACAAGTGGGAAGGGGCGCTGGTCGGGCACCTGCAGCCGCTGATTCAGCCGCCGTCGCCGGCTGCCGACAGCTTCGATTACGAGGGCGAGCTTGTATTGGTTATTGGTCCCGGGGGTCCGGGGGTGACCCCCGAAACAGCAGGCGGCCGCGCTATCCCCAAGGACCGCGCCTTCGATCACATCGCCGGCTACACGATCCTCAACGACGGCTCGGTGCGCGAATGGCAGAAGCACGGCGTTCCCAACGGCAAGAACTTCACCGGCTCGGGCGCCTCGGGGCCGTGCTTCGTGACCGCGGACGAGATCGCCGACGTTTCGGCGATGGAGCTGAAGACCCGGCTTAACGGCGAGCAGGTGCAAAACGCCACCGTCGCCGACATGATCTTCGACATCCCGACGATCATCAATTACGTCTCGACCATCGTCCATTTGCGGTCCGGCGACATCATCTCCACCGGTTCGCCCGCGGGCTCCGGCGGCAGCCGCCAGCCGCAACGGTTCTTAAGAATCGGCGACGAACTGGAAATCGAATGGTCCGGCGTCGGCTGCCTGAAGAACAAGGTCGTGAAGGGGTAAAGGGGCTTAACCGCTAGTCCGGCTTCATGCAACGGGCGTTGATGATATGCCCGGCCGAACCCGAAAGGCTGATGCCGACGGGTTGTTCCTTGTCGACGCTGGACCAGATTTTGTCGCCGATGGCCGGGCACGCCATACGCGCGATCTGCATCTGCTCCAACTTGGAGCGTTTCATGATCTCCTTCGACAGACCCTTGGTGCTGATCTTGGCGCTGACGGTGACGACGTTGTCCTTGGTGACGCCGACCTTGCGCACCTCCCAATCGGGGCTCGGCGCCTGCCAGGTGGTGTAATAATAATCGCGGAGCACGCCGGCCGCCTTCTTGGCCTTGGTCTTGCTGCCCTTATCGCCGCAGGCGGCGAGGCCCAAGCCCGCCGCCAGCAACACCATGGCCAGGGCGAGAACCAGTATCCGATTTAGCCGTTTCATGGCCGTATTTTGCCACATCCGGCCCCTCCAGGAACAGTCCAAGACCGGACAAAAGATAGTATTTCGGAAAAAAAAGCCCCCGCTGCCGTTCCGGGGGGGCGCCTGGAAGGGCAAACGGGGGGACAAACGGGTCCCTGTTCCCGTCGCTTCAGTGCCCGCCCATGTTATTCCACCGCGGCAACAGGACGATGAGGTTGGGGTTTAAGCCCAGGTTCTTCAGCGTATCCATGGACCGCACCACCTTTTGTTGCTTCAGGTCGATGACGGTGATCGATCCGTCGTCCATGCCCGGCAGGTTGAGCAGCGCGTTCTGCACGAAGGCATAGCGTTCGTCCTTGGTGAAAGCCACGTGATGGGCGCCGCCGGCGGCCGGCAGGGTGTTGATCAGCTTCGGGGTCATGGGCCCGGCGGAAATGTCGAAGATATGGAACTTGCCGGGATTGGCCGTGGTCACATAGAGCCGGTCAACCGCCTCGTTGAAGTACATCTCCAGCGCCACGCCGGCCTTGATCGAGTCGAAGTCGAACACCTGTTCGGCGGCGAAGTCCTTTTTCGACGGGTTCCAGGTCAACGCCCAGAGGGTGCCGCCGAACATGTTGGTGACATAGACCACTGGCGGGTTGGTTCCCGGCACCCTGAGAAGTTCCACCGGCGCCGCGCCGGACGGCGACTTCTTGTGAGAGACCTTGATCCGCCGCAGCTCCTTGCCGGTGCTGGCCTCGACGACGATGATGTCCTCGTGGGCGACCTTGAGGTCGCCGCTGACGGTGCTGGTGACCAGGATGCGGTCGATGTCGCTCAACACCGCGATCCCGTGCGGATAGGAATCGGGCAGCTTGATGACCTGCTTGACCTTGTCGGTGGCGACGTCGCCGACGATGACCCGGGCCGACATCATGCAGGTCAGGTACCAGGTCTTGTTGTCCTCGGAGAAGAACACGTCCTCGCCCATGGCGCAGTCGGGCAGGTCGAGCCGCCGCAGCCGGTAGGGGAATTGTTCGAGGTCGAAGACGTACATCTGCGACTTGCCGAGCGCCGTCAGGTAGGCCTTTTCCGACTCGCGGTCATAGAAGATATGATGGGCGACCAGGCCGGGCGGCAGCGGAACGTCCATGACGATGGTGCCGAAGTTGGACGAATTGGGATCGACGTCGACGATGGCGATCCCTTCCTTGCGTTGCCCGGCGAGCTTGAGCGCCTTCAGCGCCTCGGGGGTCTTGCTCTCGTAGTTCATCATCGCCAGGATCTCGGCCCCGGCCGGCCTGGGCATGAGCGCCGGCGCCAGCGCCGCGACGGCCAGCGCCGTCAACGCCAAAAATGAAATCATGCGGTTCATTGTTTCCCTCCCTGTCGGTGTTTTCCCAACATCGCCTAAGTTGGCTGAACACGATTTTAACCAATTCGCCCCGGCAATGCCCCTTTTATCCGAGGCTCCCCTATCTGATTCCGGGGGGATCAGGCGGCGGTCACCGCGCTTTGGCCGGTGATCAGCTTGACCATCGTCTTGTGGTTTTCGTGGAAATTGATGCCGATGAATTCGTCATCGATCCAGACGATGTCGCCTTCGTAACCGCCGAAATCGGGGATGGCGAGAACGGCGGTTTTCGGCAGGGCGATTTCCGCCCCCTTCCCGGCGCCCTTCAACTGCACCTTGGCGCCGCCGGCGGAGATATCGAAAATCACCGCGGCGAAGCTCTCTGCGCCGATGGTCACCTGGGCCTCGAGCATCAGGGGATAGCGCTCGAACTGCCGCCTGTCGGTTCCGGTCCATGAATTTTCCATTAGCCGGTCTCCCCTCCGACGAAAAACTTAGCCGCCGCCGCGATCAATGAAAACAGGACGATGGTGGCGATATAGGGGTCGCCGTAGGGCAGGGGCTCGAACAGCCCGCTCCAGGCACTCCAAGATTCGAACACGATATACTGGAACTTCAAGAACATTTTCGTTTCTCCTTTCGGTAACTCCGCCGCCGTGGCTTGCGCCGTAGGCCGGTTGTTTTGCGTCCCACCGTTTCCAGTGGTTTGCCTTTTCGAGGGAAACCGGACGGCCCGTCATCTAAAGTCCTTAGGCGGCGATGAGGGCGTCGGCCCGCGAATCTCAAGCGCCACTTTAGGCCATAAGGAAGGGTCGGGAAGTGATCGCCGTCACAGTTGGCGAAAAAATGCGGTGGGGCGGTGTTTTTTGTTTGAATACAGTTGGTTATAGGGCGCTTGAGGGCAAGAAGACATTCCAAGAAATAATCTCCGCTTTACCCCCGAAAGCGGACATTCGGAGGGTAGTCGCGGAATGTCCGCTTATGACCCAAAGCGGACATCGGTCTAATTATGTGAGCTAGCGTTACGTCATATGTCAGAAGGGAATAAGAACCTTCTGACTACCGGCGACTGGCAAAAAATGCTGTCAAGTATCTCTTTGTTTTAAAAAATCTTGATAGTTGCATTCATAGCTATCACCAAACAGCTTTGGGATTACTGGATTCAACAATGCAGGTTTACTTCTTGGCGTAGCCAATTCCACATAAAGTGTTGGGGCATTATACCTTTCCTCAAAGTCATGGTCTCTTCCTGTATTCCCTAATTTCAAAGACACATCAAATTCAGGAATCACTTCAAAATTTTCTGACAACATTTCGTAAAAGTTTGCTCTAGTTTCGTTTTGATCATGCCATGGATTTATTCTCATATTTTCTGAATAAAGCCATCCATTAAGATTTTTAGATAAAAATTCAAAATAGTACCTGATTTGGGATTCCTTCATCTCCGGGAATGACAATAAGTTTATGGCAACATCTATTAATGGAAATTTCTCAATCTCGTCGAGAATATAGTGTGGCAACAGTACAAAATTATGTTCTTCCATAATTTTATCAATATTTTCCCGATCAAAATCATCCCTGTCGAACAAATATATTGATTTATTAGGATTGACAATCCTCAAATAGACCTGTTGCAAAAGTCTGGTGAATCTTTGTTAACCCGCGTGTGATTCAAAGAAGGAAGAGCAAGGGAGGCTCTTCCGATGGCAAAGTTTAACAGCGCGTGGCTTATTTCCAAACGACAATTCCGTTCCCTGACGGGTATTGAGACGGATACGTTCCGCAAGCTGGTTGATCGTCTGCGGCCTCATTGGCGAGAGCGGATCGTGGCTCCGAAGAACCGTTCCGGGCGTCCGTGGGGCGTGGGCGATCTTGAGGACCATCTGCTGGTTCTGTTGATCCTGTACCGGTGCGCCATCACGCAGGATTTCATGGCCTGCCTGTACCGAACCGACAAGTCGACCGTCAGCCGGTCCTTGCGACGGATCGAGGCCCTGGCCGTGCGGGTTCTGGGGGTCAGGCGCGCGGTCCGCGTCAGCCGCCAGGAGGCCGAGGCCCTGATCATCGACTGCACGGAACAACCAATTCAAAGACCAGGCCGAAAACAGCGTTGCTGGTATTCCGGCAAGAAGAAACGCCATACCATCAAAACCGAAATCGTCATCACCGAGAATGGCCGGATCGTCAGTGTTTCAAAGCCAGCGCCGGGGCGGGTTCATGATCTTGAAGTTCGTAGGCGCGGCCCACCGTTGCCGTCGTCCTCACACGTCTATGCCGACAGTGGTTATCAAGGGCTTCAGGAAGACCACGCCAGCATCGATATCCCCTACAAGAAAACCAAGGCGAGACCCCTGACAAAAGATGAACGCGCCTATAATCACGCTTTGAGCCGCTTCCGAGTGCGCGTCGAGCACAGCATCGGCCGCCTCAAGTCCTTCCGCATTCTGTCCGAAAGATACCGCTATCCAAGAGGTCGATACGCAGTCAAAATCAGCACCGTGGCCGGGATCATCAACTTCGCCGCTGGGTTTTGAACGTCAGTCCCGCAACCGCAATTGCGCCTCAAACCTCAGGACGCTACTTTTGCAACAGGTCTAATGACCCCGGCGCCGTGACGGCGGTCACGCGAAGATAAAAAAAGAGGCGCCAAGGCGCCCTCTTATCTGCGTCCCGGGCTGTATCCCGGGAACGCCGGCCCTACAGAACCAGGC
>JADFNT010000111.1 GCA_022563215.1 Pseudomonadota bacterium | reverse complement strand
GGGGAATCCCTAGGAAAAACGGGGCATGTTCCGGATGTGCCACTTGGGAACCCCCCACCTAGAGCAAAGAAGACAAAATGAGCGAGATCGACCCCGGTCGGCTGGCTCGCGCGGTGTGGCTTGATGTCGAGCCGGAGGGCTTCCAGAGGTACGTGGTTACCGGCGGCGCCGATGGTCACGTTGTCGACCGATCCCGACCGACCCCCGAACACGCAGAAGTTTCCTATGCGCACACTGCCCGAGATACCGACCTGGCCGACGAACAGGCAGTGCTCACCGACCCGGACGTTATGGGCAATCTGCACGAGATTATCAATTTTTGTTCCCTCGCCGATGACCGTATCGGGGCCGGAGCCGCGGTCGATGGTGGTGTTGGCGCCGATGTCGACGTCGTCGCCGATGAGGACCCGGCCTAATTGAGGCACCCTGAGATGTTCCTTGGGCCCGGAGGCGAAGCCGTATCCGTCTTCGCCGACGCAGGCCCCGGCGAGGATGGTGACCCGATGGCCGATCAGGCAATAAGCCAGGCTCGCGTTGGCCCCGATCTGGCAGTCATCTCCGATGACGACGCCATGGCCGATGGTCGCGTTGGCGCCGATATGACAGTTGCGCCCGATCTCCGCCCCGGGGCCGATGACGACGCCGGGGGAAACGGTGGTCCCTTCTCCCAGCTTCGCCGTTTCGTCGATGGGGGACGAGCGCTCGGCGAAATTCACCAACGCCGACGGGGGATAAAAGGAACCGGCGACCCGGGCGTAGGCGTGATAGGGTTCTTCGGTCAGCAACAAGGCCATGTCCTTTGGCGCTTTTGACGCATGATCCGGATGAACCAGGCAAGCCCCGGCGCCGCTTTTGGTGAAGCTTTCGATATAGCGGGGGTTGTCGAGAAAGCTGAGATGATCCGGTCCGGCCAGGAAAAGGGGCTGAACGTCTATGAACCGGGCTTCGGAATTGGCGCCTTCTCCGATGCTTGCCCCAGAAACCGCCGCCAGTTCATTTAAGGTAAATGGCCCGGCAACGGTATAAAAGCGGGGGTCGGCCATGGTTTATTTTCCAGGTTTGGAAACTTTCACCGTCGGCAATTTCTTATCCAAACGGGTAAGAACTTTCTTGGTAATGTCCAAGGAAGGGACGGCATAAGCGGTCTGATTTTTGCGCAGGATTACGGCAAGATTAAGCTCATTGGCGATTTTCCAAACGATCTCGGTATAGGCCTTGTTGAGGACGATCATCGCCTCGTTGCGCGATTTGTCCAATTCCCTTTGACGCCGTTGGACCAAACGCTGGACCTCGACAACCTTTTGTTCGAATTTCCGGCGTTTTTCGGCAAAAGACTCGGGCGACAGAATGGTCCTCTGGCGGGCCAGTTCCTGGTTCACGGTGCGGATTTCGTTGCGTTCCTTTTCGATTTCTTTCTCGAATTGGGTGCCGAATTTGGTGACTTGTTCCCGGATATTCTTTACCGCCTTGGCGTCGACGAGGATTACCTGCACGTCAATGACGGCAATGGGAATTTGGACTTCGACGATTTGTCCCGTCTGCAGTTTTTTTTCGCCTTCGCCCTTTGCAGGCTGTGCTTGCTGTGCCAGCGCGGGCAACGTCAGCGCCGATAATCCTAGAAGCGCGGTGAGGGATATTCTGTAAAATTGTGACAAGGAAATCTCCTAAAACCGGGTGCCGAAATTGATGCGAACATTCTCGGTGATATCAAAGTCTTCCTTAACCAGGGGGATGGCAGCGTCGATGCCGACGGGGCCAAACGGCGACTGCCAGGTAAGGCCCGTTCCAATGCCTACCCGTAGGGAGGCTTCATCCTGGACGAAGGATGCCGTCGGCTTAATTTTACCGTTGCTTCCGATGTCCGTAAACGCCTTGGCGCCGATACCCAATTCCTCCGGAAATCCAATCGGGAAGGTTAGTTCCAGCGAGCCTGTATACATCCACTCCCCGCCCAGTGAATCCCCGGTTATTGAATCCCTCGGCCCGATACCTCGTGAGGCAAACCCCCGAAGGCTGTCGCCACCGACATAGAAACGTTCCAACAGGCCAACGTCTTCGCCCAGGCCGATGATATAACCGGCTTTGCCGGACAGGGACAGAACCCATTGATCGGCAAGGGGGAAGAATTTGACCGCGGTAATCCTGTTTCTGAAGTGTCTAACGCTTCCGCCCAAGCCGGCAAGATCGTTTTTAAATCGGATTAAATAACCATTCGTGGGGAACAGGGGGCTGTCGCGCTTGTCGTAGGTCAGGGAATGGGAAACTTCCGAGGTCGTTTCCGTGCCGATTTCACTGCGGATTAACTGCGAGGCGGTAGAGGCGACATCGGAAACCTTCGAAACCCGGAACCCATACCTCCAATCCTGCCTGAGGCTTTCGGTGATTAAATACCCTCCCCTCAGGCCGAATCCTGTTCTATCCGTGTCAAAGGAGCTGGATTCCTGGAGATCCTGGCTGACCCGAAAAAGGTCAAATCCGGCGCGAATTTCACGGCCCATGAAATAGGGTTCGGTAAAGGAAAAATCGACCTCGCTTTTAAGTGCGGCGATGGTCAACGAGAGAGCCAATTCCTGGCCCTTGCCGAGGAAGTTCCTTTCGGTGATGCCGATATCGCCGAGAATACCGTTGGTCGAAGAAAATCCGGCGCCGAAGCTCAGTTGACCGGTGGATTTTTCCTCGACACTCACTTTAACGACGGATTTGTCGGGGGAACTGCCCGGCAGCCGTTCGACCGATACGGAATCAAAGAACCCGAGATTCTGGATGCGTTGGCGCGACCGGCGGAGCTTGGACGAATTAAAGGCATCGCCTTCGACGAGCCGGAATTCGCGGCGGATCACTTTGTCCTGGGTGCGAACGTTGCCGACGATTTCAATCCGCTCAACGAACACCCGCGGGCCTTCGTTGACTTCGAAAACAACGTCGATGGTCTGGTTTTCACGGTTGCGGTTGATTCTCGGACGCACATCAACAAAGGCGATGCCCAATTCACCGACCCTATTGGTCAGGGCGTTAATACCCTTGTTGACCATTTCGATGTCGTACCAGTCGCCTTCTTCAAATTCGACGGCCTCGGCGATGTCCTCAACCTTCAGGTCGCGCAAACGGTTGTCTATTTCGACAATGCCGAAACGGTATCGCGCCCCTTCCTCGACGGTAAAAGTAATGAAAAAGTCCTTGCGGTTCGGGGTCAACTCGGCAACGGCGGAAATAACGCGAAAATCAGCAAAGCCATCGGTTAGATAGAACCGTCGCAATAATTCCCGGTCGAAAGTCAGGCGATCCGGATCATATTTGTCATCGCTGGAAAAAAACCGCCACCATTTGGTTTCTTTTGTCTGAATGACGCTGCGTAAACGGCCGTCACTGAACTCCCGGTTGCCGACGAAGCGAATGGAGCGGATTTCCGTTAGATCGCCCTCATTGATCTCAAAAACAAGATCGACCCGGTTCTGTGGAAGTTGAATGACTTTCGGTTCAACGGTAGCGGCGAAACGGCCGCTACGGCGATAAATGCTCAAAAGGCGCTTAACGTCGTTTTGGACCTTTGTTCGGGTATAGATCACCCGCGGCCGAAGGGAGACCTCGGTTTCCAGTTCGGAGGTTTCCAGTTTATCATTGCCTTCAAAGGCAATGCGGTTAATGACGGGATTTTCGACAACGTTGACCACCAGCGTGTCACCTTGTCGGCGAAGGGTGACATCGGCAAAAAGACCAGTGGCGAACAGGCTTTTCAGGGAACGGTCGATGCGCGCCGGATCAAACGAGTCCCCTTCCTGAATAAGCAAATAGGATTTGACCGTATCGGGCTCGATCCGCTGCGTTCCCTCGACGACAATATCCTGGATGGTGCCGATATTCTGCGCGAGCTCAAGGGAATCGTGGCCCGGCCCGGCCATTGCCGATAAAGGCAAAAGTCCAAAAGCCACGATAAGGAAAACAACAGCTATGAAGCGGTGCAAGCGCCTCAAGTAATCCCCCGGGTTTTTCAAAATTATGTGACGAGTTCTTTAATAAACTCGAAGACCCTTAATTGAACCAAATCGTTCCAGGTAACAAAAACCATTAGAATCAATACCAGAATCAGCCCAAAACGGAAACCGTATTCTTGGGCCTGCGGTCCCAGGGGTCGCCCCCGGATGGCTTCGATGGCAAAGAAAAGCAGGTGCCCGCCGTCCAATATAGGTATGGGAAATAGGTTGATAAGACCCAGATTGATCGACAAAATGGCCAAAAAAAGAATAAAGTTTTCAATTCCGCTTTGAAAAGTAATCCCTGCATATTGGACAATTCTGAGGGGCCCCCCGATGCCTTCGGTGCCTTGGCGCCCGGTTATCACCTGGCCCAAAAAAGAAAGGGTTTTTTCAGTCAGGGAAGCGGTCTGTTGGATGCCCATCCAAACCGCCATCAGAGGGTTTTGACGCTCGTAATTCATCTGTTGGGGGTCGTAACGAACGCCAAGAAGGCCAATTTCAACGGTCTTTCCTTCGGCGTCGGTCTGTTGGTGTCTTTTTGGGGTTGCCGTCAAATCCAATTCATCATCGCCGCGTCGGACTTTGATTTTCAACAGAATTTCAGGCTGGACGCTGACAATCCGGACAAGATCGGAAAACCATTCCACCGCCTCGCCGTCGATGCTGACGATGCGGTCGCCGGCTTCGAACCCGGCCTCGGCGGCGGACGATCCGGGCATGACTTCCCCAACCCCCGCATAGGGCTTGGCGGCGCCGAATGTCGCCAAAAGGCCGGCGATCAGAACCACCGACAGAAGAAAATTGGCGATCGGGCCCGCGGCAACGATCGCCGTTCGCTGGGCAAGGGTTTTGTGTTGAAAGGATACCGCTTTTTCCTCATCCGTCAGGGGCGGCTCATCCTCATCATCGTCACTGGGAAGGTCCGATTGTCCGAACATCTTGACGTAGCCGCCAAGGGGGATAATGCCGATTTTCCAGCGGGTGCCTGCTTTATCGTTCCATCCGAACAATTCCGCCCCGAAACCGACGGAAAAAACTTCAACCCGCACCTTGACCAGCCGGGCGACCCAGAAATGCCCAAGCTCATGGAAAAAAACCAAAATCGTCAGCGCGATAAGGAAGGGAAAGGCCCAATTCAAGGCCATATCAATGATGTTCATGAGATTCAATCCACTAGACCGTTATTATTTTTTCATATTCGTGATGGTTCGTGGCTTTTTTTTAGCCGGAAATCCTGGCAACAATTTCTTCAGCGACGCGGCGTCCCTCCGTGTCGGCGTTGGCCACGTCATCCAGGTTGTTGAGTTTACCGCCGGGAACAGTGCCCAGGGTTTCTTCCACAACCCGCGAAATGTCAAGAAAACCGATCTTCCGTTCAAGAAAATGATGCACCGCCACTTCGTTGGCGGCGTTCAATACCGTTGGCGTAGACCCCCCCGCCTTAAGGGCTTGGCGGGCCAGGCGAAGGGCGGGAAACCGTTCGGTATCGGGCGCCTCGAAGGTAAGGGTGGCGATTTCCTCAAGATTCAGCCGGGGAGAAGGCGCCGCCATCCTCTTAGGCCAGGCCAAGGCATAGGCGATGGGGGTGCGCATGTCGGGAGTGCCGAGCTGCGCCAGAACCGATCCGTCGACATAATCGACCATGGAGTGAATGACCGATTGCGGATGCACAAGAATCTCGATCCGGTCCTCGGGAACGGGGAAAAGATGAAAGGCCTCGATCAGCTCCAGGCCCTTGTTCATCATGGTCGCGGAATCAACGGAAATCTTGGCCCCCATGTCCCAATTTGGATGGTCCATGGCCTGTTCCGGGGTGACGTCGGCCATTTCCTTCAATGAAAATTCGCGGAACGGTCCTCCCGACGCGGTCAAGATAATCCGCTCGACCCTATCGGCATTGTCGAAATCAAAAACCTGGAAAATGGCGCTGTGTTCTGAATCCACCGGCAGCAGGGTGGCGCCGTTGGAATTGACCTCTCTGACGAACACGTCGCCGGCGGATACCAGGCATTCCTTGTTGGCCAGTCCGACCGTGGCGCCCCGGCGGACGGCAGTCAGCGTCGGTTTCAAGCCGGCCGCGCCGACGATCGAGGCCATAACCCAACTGGCCGGCCGGTCGGCGGCTTCGAGGACC
>JADFNT010000110.1 GCA_022563215.1 Pseudomonadota bacterium | reverse complement strand
CTGGAAGCCCTGGCGCTGCCCCACGCCGCCGACATCGTCGAGGCGGCGAAGGCCGTCTGCTATCGGTAAGGGGACCGGACCATGCCGATCCAGATTCTGATGCCCGCCCTGTCGCCGACCATGACCGACGGCAAGCTGGCGAAGTGGCACAAGAAGGAAGGCGACGCGGTCGAAAGCGGCGACGTGATCGCCGAAATCGAGACCGACAAGGCGACCATGGAAATCGAGGCAGTGGAGGAGGGCGTCCTGGGCAAGATCCTGGTCGCCGAAGGCACCGAGGAGGTGCCGGTCAACCAGGTGATCGCGCTGCTGCTCGAAGACGGCGAGGACGTTTCGGCGCTTGAGGGGGCCCTGGAAGAGGCCGCCGAAGCACCTGCGCCCACGCCCGCTCCCGCCGCTCCTGCTCCGGCTCCCGCACCTGCCACACCTGCTCCGGCACCGGCTCCCGCACCTGCCGCACCTGCTCCGGCACCGGCTTTCCAAGCCGGCCAGGCAGCCGGGGGACGCATCATTGCCAGCCCGCTGGCGAAACGCCTGGCGGCTGATAAAGGCATCGACCTCGCCGCTGTCACCGGCACCGGGCCCCGGGGCCGCATCGTCAAGCGCGACCTCGAAGGAGCGCCCGCGGGAACGGCCGTTGCCCCGGCCTCCGGACCGGCTGCCCAGGCTCCCGTCGCCGCCGCGGCTCCGGCCGCCCCGGCGCCGCCGATCAACCGCGCCGATCCGTTGTTGGGCACCATGCCGGCCTTCGAGGCGGTGCCTAATTCATCGATGCGCAAGGCCATCGCCCGGCGGCTCACCGAGTCGGCCCGCGACGTACCGCATTTCAATCTGTCCATGGACGTCGGGCTGGACACGCTGCTCGACTACCGCAAGCGCCTCAACGACCGGGAGGACGCGGATTACAGGATTTCCGTCAACGATTTCGTCCTCAAGGCCGTGGCCGTGGCGCTGATCCGCGTTCCGGCCTGCAACGTGTCCTACACCGAGGACGCGATCCTTTATTACAGCCGCGCCGACATCTCGGTCGCCGTCGCCATCGAGGGCGGGCTGATCACGCCGGTCATCCGCGACGCCGCCAACAAGGGCCTCGGCGCGATCTCGGCCGAAATCAAGGCGCTGGCGGCGCGCGCCCGGGAAGGCAAGCTTCAGCCCGATGAATACGAGGGCGGCACGTTCACGATTTCGAACCTCGGCATGTTCGGGGTCACGTCCTTCAATTCGATCCTCAACCCGCCGCAAGGCGCGATCCTCAGCGTCGGCGCCGGCCAACAAAGGCCGGTGATCAGGAACGGCGCCCTGGCCACGGCGACGGTGATGACCCTGACCCTGGCCGTCGACCACCGCTGCATCGACGGCACGACGGCGGCCGGGTTCTTGAAGGAACTGAAGGCGATCCTCGAAGAACCCCTTCAGTTCATGTTGTAGGAGGGCCAAGCGCCATGGCCGGGAACACTTTCGACGCAATCATCATCGGCGGCGGCCCGGGCGGCTACGTCACCGCCATCCGCGCAGCCCAGTTGGGGCTTAACGTCTGCGTCGTCGAAAAGCAGCACCTGGGCGGCATCTGCCTCAACTGGGGCTGCATCCCGACCAAGGCGCTGCTGCGTTCGGCGGAAATCTTCCACACCATGACCCACGCCGGCGACTACGGCCTGTCGGCAAAGTCCATCGGCTTCGATTTGAAGAAGGTGGTCAAGCGCTCGCGTGACATCTCGGAGCAACTCAACAAAGGCGTCGGGTTTTTGTTGAAGAAGAACAAGGTCGCCGTCATCGACGGCGAGGCGAAGCTGAACGGCCCCGGAAAAGTCGACGTGGCCGGAAAAGACGGAAACAAACAGACGCTGGCCGCCAAGCACGTCATCGTCGCCACCGGCGCCCGGCCGCGGACCCTCAAGGGCTTGGAGCCCGACGGCAAGCAGGTGTGGACCTATTTCGAGGCCCTGGTCCCGGAGACCATGCCGAAGTCGCTACTGGTCATCGGCTCGGGCGCCATCGGCATCGAATTCGCCAGTTTTTTCAATACCTTGGGCGCCAAGGTCACGGTGGTCGAGGTGTTGGAGCGGATCCTTCCCGTCGAGGACGCGGAGATCGCGGCGCTGGCCCACAAGCAGTTCGAGAGCCAGGGCATGACCCTCATCACCGGGGCCAAGGTGACGGGGCTGAAAAAGACCAAGGCGTCGGTCACCGCCGCCATCGAGAACGCCTCAGGAAAGCCGGGGGGCAAGAAAACCGAGATCAAGGTCGAGCGGGTGATCTCCGCCGTCGGCGTCCAGGGCAATATCGAAGGCATCGGGCTGGAGACGACGAAGATCAAGACCGACAAGGGCTGTATCGTCGTCGACGAGTTCTCGCGCACCGATGAGCCGGGCGTCTATGCCATCGGCGACGTCGCCGGTCCGCCGTTGCTGGCCCACAAGGCCGAGCACGAAGGCGTCATCTGCATCGAAAAGATCGCCGGGCTTTCGCCGCACCCCCTAAACAAGGGCCAGATTCCGGGTTGCACCTATTGCCATCCGCAAATCGCCAGCGTCGGGCTGACCGAAGACGCGGCCAGGAAGGCCGGCCATGAGGTCAAGGTCGGGCGTTTCCCGTTCATCGCCAACGGCAAGGCGATTGCCTTGGGCGAGACCGACGGCCTGGTCAAGACCGTGTTCGACGCCAAAACCGGGCAACTGCTGGGCGCCCACATGGTCGGCGCCGAGGTGACGGAGCTGATCCAGGGTTTCGTCGTCGCCATGGGCCTGGAGACGACCGAGGAAGAACTGATGCACGCCATCTTCCCGCACCCGACGCTGTCCGAGATGATGCACGAATCGGTGCTCGACGCC
Source organism: Pseudomonadota bacterium (assembly GCA_022563215.1). GTDB lineage: Bacteria > Pseudomonadota > Alphaproteobacteria > Rhodospirillales > Casp-alpha2 > Casp-alpha2. The sequence goes on along the minus strand of JADFNT010000110.1, from coordinate 3,277 downwards.
TTCGGCCGGGCGATCCATATTTAAAATGGCTTGATCATGAGCAACGTCGAAAACTTGGCGAGACACCGCCACCCGGAAAAGGCCCGCAATCCGGAAAATCCGGTGCTGCGCAAGCCTCCCTGGATTCGCGTCAAGGCGCCGACATCCGAGGCCTATGGCGAGACCCGACGGCTCATGCGCGAGTTGGGTCTCCACACGGTGTGCGAGGAGGCGGCGTGCCCCAATATCGGCGAGTGCTGGTCGGCGAAGCACGCGACGGTGATGATCCTGGGGGATATCTGCACCCGGGCGTGTGCCTTCTGCAACGTCGCCACCGGCAAGCCCAGGGCCGTCGATGCCATGGAGCCCCTGAACCTGGCGCTGTCGGTGGCCGAGTTGGGCATGAAGCACATCGTCATCACCTCGGTCGACCGGGACGACTTGGACGACGGCGGCGCCGGGCAGTTCGTCAAGTGCGTCGAGCGCATCCGCGCCACTTCGCCGGCAACGACCATCGAGGTGCTGACGCCCGATTTCCGCGACAAGCCGGGCGCCTTGGAGGCCGTCATCGCCGCCGGCCCCGACGTCTTCAACCACAACCTGGAGACCGTGCCCCGGCTCTATCCGTCGATCCGCCCCGGGGCGCGCTATTTCGAATCCCTGAAGCTGCTGGAGCGGGCCAAGACCCTCGACGCAGGCGTCTTCACCAAATCGGGGATCATGGTCGGCCTCGGCGAGGAACCGGTCGAGGTGGGCCAGGTGATGGACGACCTGCGCTCGGCCGACGTCGATTTCCTGACCATCGGCCAGTACCTGGCGCCGACCCGCCGCCACGCCCCCGTCGAGCGCTTCGTCACCCCGGACGAGTTCGAGGACTTCAAGCGCTTAGGGCTGGCCAAGGGGTTCCTGCGCGTCGCCTCGTCGCCGTTGACGCGCTCGTCCTATCATGCGGGCAAGGACTTCGAGGCGCTGCAAAAGGCGCGGCGGTCCGCCTAAGGCTTGATGCCCACCCACGCCGAGAAACGCGTCCTGCCGCACACGCGTGAGCAGATGTTCGATCTGGTGATCGACATCGAGAAATACCCGGAATTCCTGCCCTGGTGCGTGGCGACGCGGATACGCGAGCGCAACGACGAGATGGTGCTGGCCGACATGGTGATCGGCTTCAAGGTGTTCCGCGAGAGGTTCTCGACCCGGGTCGAGTGGGACCGGCCCGGGCGCATCGACGTCGCCTATTCCGAGGGGCCGTTCAAGTACCTGAACAACCATTGGATCTTCGAGCCGCACGGCGACGGCGAATGCCTGATCGATTTCTTCGTCGATTTCGAGTTCCGCTCCCGGCTTATGCAAAAGGCCATCGGCGCCGTGTTCAACGAGGCCGTGCAGCGGATGATTTCGTCGTTCGAGAAACGCGCCGGAGAGCTTTACGGCGGCGACAAAACCTAGCCGGCCAGCCGCTTCACCATCGCCAGCGCGACCGTCACCGACTGCATGCGCACGGAATCGCGGTCGCCGTCGAACTGGTGTTGCTCGGACAGAGTTTCGGCGCCTTTCCGGGCGCCGGCGATATGGACCAGGCCGATGGGCTTTTCCGCCGTGCCGCCGGTCGGCCCGGCAACGCCCGTCACGGCGACGCCGAGGTCGGCGGGAGAGTTCGCAAGCGCCCCTTCGGCCATGAACCGCGCCACCTCCTCGCTGACCGCGCCCGGCCCGCCGTCAGCGAACAGCGCCGCCGGCACGCCGAGCATCTCCTGCTTGGCTTCGTTGGTGTAGGTGACGAAGCCGCGCTCGACCACGTCGGACGATCCGGCAACGGCGGTCAGGCACCCGGCGACCAGGCCGCCGGTGCACGACTCGGCGACGGCGATCCTAAGCCCCGCCTGACGGCAGGCATCGAGCACCGCCTCGGCCAGGGCCAATTGTTGGTCGGTGAACATCCTATCCTCCCAACGCCCGGGGCATCGCCCAGGCGACGCCCCACAGCACCGCCGCCGCGTAGCCGGCCGCCAGCGCGTCGTCGAGCATGATCCCGAAGCCACCCTTGATTTCCCGGTCGGCCCAGCCGACCGGCCACGGTTTAAGGATGTCGAAGGCCCTAAACAGGACGAAGCCGACGCCGTAATGGATCAGGTCCACGGGCACCAACAGCAGCACCGCCCACTGGCCGGCGATTTCGTCGATGACTACGGGGCCGGGGTCCTGGCCTTGTTTTTCGACGCAGGCGCCGGCCGCCCAAATGCCAAGGACGAAGACGCCGGCGGCGGCCAAGGCCAACCCCGGCTGTCCGGCGGCGGCGACGATACCCCAGGCGGCGGGCAGGGCGAAAAGCGAGCCCCAGGTGCCCGGCGCCTTCGGCAGCAGCCCGACCCCGAATCCGGTGGCCAGAAGTTGGGCCGGATCGCGGAGATTCCAATTTTTGGCGGCGGCGGGGCCGGTCGGGTTCATGGCGCGTCTCTAACAACCGCGTTAAGCACAAGATCGGCTACTTTTAAACGAAATCTCCCCGCAGGTGGTGGTTATTATTAGGCCTCGCAGTCCAGCGTTTGCGCCGCTTTCGGGCCCGCCGGGGTGGCCGGGGCGAAGCTTCCCAAGGCCCGGGCCCGGGCCTTCCCGATGCTATTTATTCCCCATTTTCAAGGCTTAACCACCACTTTCGACGACATTATGCCCTTGCAAGAAATCATCCGGTTCTTTACGTTCAATAGGCTTTTGCGCCAGGGATCAAAGCAGCCGCCGACGGTGGAAAATCCGGCAAAAACGAACCGGAGCCATTGGTCAAGGCCGCTTTTTCACGGTCTTGGCCCCCACCAAAAAAAACCGGGGGGTTCAGGGGTGGCTCATGAGGGAAGCGGATTGAGGAGTTGTCATGAATAAATGGCCTAATCGCCAACGGACCCTTAAGGAGCGGTCCGTTGAATTGATTGACCGTCTTTTTCCCGAAAGACAAATTCATTTTCGAACCAAAGGCAGGATTTCCTTTTTCCGGCTGACCAAGGGGTGGCAGATCGCCATCGCCCTGGTGTTTCTGATGACCGGCGGGTGGATGACCTTTACGACGACCACCTTCGTTCGCCACGATGCCATCGTCGTCGCCAAGGACGGTCTGATCGCCAATTCAAGGCGAGCCTACCGCACCCTGCTGAGCGAGGTTTCGGAATACCAGAAGAAGTTCACCAACCTGACCACCGACATGGAAGAAAGCCATGCCCTGATGTTGGGCCTGATCCAAAAAAACGCCACCCTGCAACAAGGCCTGGCCTCGGGTTCCAAGTCGCCTGCTTCCGAGGTCAGAAACCAG
>JADFNT010000109.1 GCA_022563215.1 Pseudomonadota bacterium | reverse complement strand
CGCCCCATCCGGCCCGCCTGCCCGGCCGCCTCGGCCTCGGCCTCGTGGTCGCGGTCCCCGGGCGCGGTGCGGACCTGGCCCCAGAAGATCACCGTCATCGGCGGGTGCAGGCGGGTCAGGTACCAGTCCATCCACTGGCTGGCCAGTCCCCGCCCGGCGGCATCGGTGGCAAACCACGGCGGACTGCCGCGGGTTTCGGCCAGGTAGCGGACGATGGTGTTGGATTCCCACAGCACCACCTCGCCGTCCTCCATGGTCGGCACCAGGCCATTGGGGTTAAGGCCCAGGTATTCGGGGGTGTCGTTGCCGCCGTATTTGCCGCCGATGTCGATGCGCTCGACCTCGGCGCCCAGCTCGGCCGCGCACCACATGACCTTTTGCACGTTGATGGACGAGGACCGCCCCAGGATCTTCAACATCGGTTGTCCCCCCATCGGCTGTCCTCCCCCCTTATTCCCCTCGGCCGGCCTATTTCAATTGGCCGCTGAACTTGTAGCCGCAGCCGACGACGGTAGTGATGATTTTCGGCTTCTTCGAGTCTTTTTCGATTTTCTTCCTGACCCGGCTGACCAGAACGTCGATCAAACGGTCCGTCGGCGCGTCGGCGTTCTGGCTGACGGCGTCGAGCAGATAGTCACGGCTGAGCACCCGGTTCGGAGCCCTGACCAGGGCAGCGAGAAGGTTGAACTCGGCCCGGGTCAGGGACACCTTTTTGTCCTTGGCGTCGATGAGGCTGTGGCCGCCGGCATCCAAGGTCCAGCCTTCGAAGCGGAAGACTTCCGTGCGATCCCATAGGGCCTCGCCGGCGGTCCCGGCATCGGTGCGGCCGAGCATGTTGCGCACCCTCAGGACCAGCTCTTCGGGGTCGAAGGGTTTGGTCAGGTAATCGTCGGCGCCGATCTCCAGGGCCGCGAGGAGGTCTTTCTGCTCTTTCCTCGCCGTCAGCACGATGATCGGCAACGACGACCGGGCCCGGACCTGCCGCGCCAGCACCAAACCGTCTTCGTCGGGAAGACCAAGGTCGAGCAATATCAGGTCGATGGACTCGGAATCGATGCAGGCGAGCATTTCCTTGCCGTTGGCGGCAAGGCTGACCTTGAAGCCCTCGTTCTGCATGTACGCCGCCAACAGGGACTGGACCAATTCGTCGTCTTCGACGATCAGTAAATGTTTGTCCATGGTTCGGTGGCTTCACCCCCGGATTGTTACATCCGTTCACATAGCTTTTATATCTCGTTCATTCAAGGGCAACAGCCCTGCTTTAGAAATCAAACCAAGGCGACAACCGAAGACCCAATTTAACGACGCGCCAGAGGTGTGGAAGTCGATGGAGAACACGGAACCCAACATTCATTTCGGTCCCTTGGATTTGCCTTCCCATTCGGTCGGTTTGGTGACGGTCCTTGCCCCCGTTCGTGGCCACACGGCCCTTCTGCCGGCCGGGTATCCCCTCCGGCGGGCGGCGTTTTCACGAATGAAATCGCACCTGATCGTGCAAGCCCACGGCCATCCCCCGGTCGTGGTCCCCCATTTCTTCACCAACGCCGCGCCAACGACGCTGCTGACCGGGGACGGCATCGAGATGTCGAGGCACATGGTGATGTTGATGTCCAGTCTCTCGTCGAGGGTGGAAAAAGCCCTGAGCGCACTAGCCGTACCCGCCGGAGACGCTTGATCCGCCGTATCCGTTAAATCGCCGCCGGCCCGATCCCCGCCTCCCCCTACCTCCCGGGGGGGGCGGTCGCTTTCAAAATCTTGCGCTGGAAAAAGCCGTCAATAAAGATTGAGGCCCACCGGGTTGAGTAGACCCATGGACAAAAGCAATTGGTAAACCGCCAACCGTTCGTCATAAGAGGCGGACGTGAAATTGATCTGGGCATTGTTGACTTCGTTCTCGGCGTCCAGAACGTTGATCACCGTTTCCTTGCCGGCTTCGCGCAGCCTTTGCCGGGACGAGAACACCTCGGACGCGATGTTGACGGCGTTTTCCAGAAGTTCCAAGCGTTGACGGGACGTCAACAGCGCCTGCCAGGCGAGCTTGGTCTGCTCGACCACCTTGCGCGAGGTGAAATCGTGTGTGTCCTTGCTGGCGCCCAGATCGAATAACGCCTGGGCCATGAGGTTGCGCGTCGAAAAGCCGGTAAACACGTTCCACGTGGCGCGTAGTGTAACCGAATAATCGCGCCTGACGCCAAGCGTGGCCCCGGCGTTCTTTTCGAAACTCCAGGCGCTTTCCAGATCGATGATGGGATACAGTTCGGCCCGGATCGCCCGCTTTCGTTCCCGCGCCACCTCGATGTTGACGCTGGAGTTGGCGAGGGCAGGATTGCCGACCATGGCCTGATCGATGGCCCGGTCCAATTGGCTCGGCACCATTTCCACCGGGGTCACCGGATCCGTCATCGCGTTGATGTCCGGCACGTGGTTAAAGGTCTGGGTGTAGCGGCTGATGGAATTCTTCAGGGCGCCTTCGAAAGTAACCCGGCGCTCCTTGGCCACTTGCAAGCGGGATTTTGCCTGCAAGACATCGACGGCGATGCCAGAGCCGCGCTGCACGCGCTCATCTTCCAGATTGAGTTGTTGCTGGATGGTGGCTTCGTTCTCGTACGACAGTTCAATCAGCCGCTTTTGCTTCAACACGTTGACATAGGCGTTGATGCCTTCGAACACGATGTTCTGGCGCGTTCCCTCCAGGGTCATCCGCGCCAGTTCCCTGTTCAATTGCGCCGTTCGCACGTTGGACGTGGTCGAAAAGCCGTTGAACAAATTCGTGATGACGCTGATGCTGCCCCGCTCGGCGGTCCGGGTCGAAGGCTTGCCTCCCTGGCCGTCGCCTGCTTGGCGTTCGGCGGGGCTGTCGATGATTTCCTGGGTGACATCGCCGGTAATCGAAATTTGAGGGTAGAAATCAGACGTCGTGCGCTTGATCTCTTCGCGTGACGATTCCACTGTCTTGTAGGCGGCGCGGATATTCGGGTGGTCGAGAATCAGAGCCGCCAGCACCTCTTCGAGAGAGGCGGCGAAAACCGGCCCCGCGGTGGCGAAACTCAAGGCCCCCGCCACCAGCACCGGCACCATGCGTTTACAACTTAAATCCGCCACGTCAAATCCCGAATCCGAACCCTTCTGAACACAGAATCGGGCGAGTCTAACGGCAACGGAATCGGCGGTCAAATGTAAGAGGGCCAAAAAGTCGCGGAAAACAAGGGTTTTTGGGAGAATTCGGCGAAATTTTAGGGGTTGTGACCTACTATATGAAGGCGAATTTCCGGTACGAAACCACGAAATGTAGGGGTAGAATAAGACGGATTAGGGTTCCGATTCGCCTCCCGCACGGGTCCCTTCAAGCGCCGCCTTTTCGAACTCGCCCCCGTCTTAAGGTTTTCCGAACCCACCCCCGCCAGGTGTCTCGATGACAAAAACGTCTCCGAGGTTCATGGCGGTGCTGCCGGTGGCCTCCAATTCCTCGACCGAACCGTCGGCGCGCTCGACCCAATTGCGGCCGACGGCGCCCGGCTCGCCCCCGTCGAGGCCGTGGGGGGGCACCTTGCGGTGCTCCGAAAGGATCGCCGCCGTCATCGGTTCCAGGAAACGGATCCGCCGCACCACGCCGTCGCCGCCCCGGTGCCGGCCTCGGCCGCCCGAGCCGCGGCGGATGGAGAAACTTTCCAGGATCACCGGGAACCGCCATTCCAGAACCTCGGGGTCGGTGAGCCTGGAATTGGTCATATGGGTCTGTACCGCATCGGTGCCGTCGAAGTCGGGCCCGGCGCCCGAACCGCCGCAAATGGTTTCGTAATATTGATAATCCTCGTCGCCGAAGGTGAAATTGTTCATCGTCCCCTGGGCCGCCGCCATCACGCCCAAGGCGCCGTAAAGGGCGTCGGTCACGCACTGCGAGGTTTCGACGTTGCCGGCGACGACGGCCGCCGGATAGCGCGGGTTCAGCATCGAACCCTTGGGAATGGCGATGTCCAAGGGCTTCAGGCAGCCGCCGTTGAGCGGAATGTCGTCATCGACGAGGGTGCGGAAGACATAAAGCACCGCCGCCCGGCAAACGGCGGCCGGGGCATTGAAATTGTTCTTGGTCTGCCTCGACGTGCCGGCGAAGTCGATCTTGGCGCTGCGGGCCTTTTTGTGGATCGAAATCTTGACCTTTATCTGGGCGCCGTTGTCCATTTTGACGGTGAACGAACCGGCCTTGAGCACGTCGAGCACCCGGCGCACGGATTCCTCGGCGTTGTCCTGGACATGGCCCATGTAGGCCCGAACCATGTCGAGGCCGAAGTGGCCGACCATCTTGCGGAGTTCGCGCACGCCTTTTTCGTTGGCCGCGATCTGGGCCTCCATGTCGGCCAGGTTCTGTTTCGGGTTGCGGGCCGGATAGGGGCCTTCGGCCAACAGCGCCAGTAGTTCCTTTTCCCTTAGCCGCCCTTCCCGGGCGAGGACGAAATTGTCGATCAGCACCCCTTCCTCTTCGATACTGGTGCTGTCCGGCGGCATGGAACCCGGCGTCACCCCCCCGATATCGGCGTGGTGGCCCCGTGACCCGACGTAGAACAACAATTCATTACCCTCGGCGTCATACACCGGGGTGATGACGGTAATGTCCGGCAGATGGGTGCCGCCGTTGTAGGGCGCATTCAGCGCATAGACATCGCCGGGCTTCATGGTGGCTTTGTTTTCGCGGATCACCACCTGGATGCTTTCGCCCATGGATCCCAAATGCACGGGCATGTGCGGCGCGTTGGCGATCAGGCCGCCGTCGCGGTCGAAGACGGCGCAGGAAAAATCGAGCCGTTCCTTGATGTTGACCGAATAGGACGTGTTGGCCAGGGTCGCCCCCATCTGTTCGGCGATCGACATGAACAGGTTGTTGAAGATTTCCAGCATCACCGGGTCGGCGTCGGTACCCGCGGCAGAAGCTTTCTGTCGCGGCTGGGCACGGCTCAGAACCAAATGCCCCAAGGCCGTTATTTCGGCTCGCCAGCCCGGTTCGACGACGGTGGTGGCGTTAGTTTCGATGATGATGGCGGGTCCGTCGATGCCGTCGCCGGGCAGCAGCGCTTCGCTGTTGTAAACCGGGGTGTCACGCCACTCGGATTGCGTATACATGCGCACCACGTCGTAGGGCCGAAGGTCGGCGACACCGGGGATGTCCTGGATTTCGGGGTCCGTGACGAGTTCGGACGCGCCGATGGCCTCGACCGAGACGGCCTCGACGACGTAGCCCCTATCCGCGGCCGAAAACCCGAAGCGCCGCTTGTGGATGTCGACGAAGGCATCGATCATCGCCTGGCGGTCGGCGAAGGGGACGACAAGCGCCGTATCGGTGCCTTCGTACCGAAGGTGGACCTTGCGGATGACGGTCGTGTTGTCGCCGGCTATCCCCTGATCGGCGATTTCCCGGCGCGCCTCGGCTTCCAGACCGTCCAGCCGCTCGGCCAGCTTCGCCATCACGGCTTCCTCCAGGGGCGCTTCGACGGCTTTTTCCCTGAGCGCCCGGATGTCGGCCAGTCCCATGCCATAGGCGCTGAGCACGCCGGCGAAGGGATGAATGAAGATGCGTTCCATGCCCAGCGCGTCGGCAACCCGGCACGCGTGCTGCCCGCCGGCGCCGCCGAAACAGTTGAGCGCATATTCGGTAACGTCGTAGCCGCGTTGCACGGATACCTGCTTGATGGCGTTGGCCATGTTCTCGACCGCGATCTTCAGGAACCCCTCCGCCACTTCTTCAGGTGTTGGCGGGGCCTTGGATTTGTATTTTTGGGACGCCGCGGCGATGTCGCGGGCGAATTCGGCGAAACGTTTCCGGACCTCGTGTTCGTCCAGGGGCTGATCGGCGTCAAGGCCGAAGAGCTTGGGGAAATAGGCCGGTTGGATCCTGCCCAGCATGACGTTGCAGTCGGTCACCGTCAGCGGTCCGTCGCGGCGATAACAGGCCGGTCCCGGATCGGCGCCGGCGGAATCGGGGCCGACGCGGTAGCGCTGTCCGTCGAAATGCAGGATCGAGCCGCCGCCCGCGGCCACCGTATGAATGCGCATCATCGGCGCGCGCATGCGCACCCCGGCGACGGTGGTCTCGAAGGTGCGCTCGAATTCGCCGTCGAAATGGGAAACGTCCGTTGACGTGCCGCCCATGTCGAAGCCGATGACCTTGTCGAAACCACCCATGGCCGCGGTCCGGGCCATGCCGACGACGCCGCCGGCGGGGCCGGAAAGGATGCTGTCCTTGCCCTGAAACAGCTTGGCGTCCGTCAGTCCGCCGTTCGACTGCATGAACTGCAGCCGGGTGCCCCGGCCGCTG
>JADFNT010000108.1 GCA_022563215.1 Pseudomonadota bacterium | reverse complement strand
CGCCAGTTCCGCACATTTCGGCCCTCATCAGTCTGACCAAGATGTGACGCGACGGCCTCAGAAGACACATCGGTAAACCACACCTTTCCCAACTCCAATTTCCAATTCCCGTCCAAATCAAATGCGAGGGCTTTCTCTTGCTCGGGTGTCAGCTTGTTTCGTGGATCGTCACCTGTAATTCCCGAGCATACTTCAAACACCGTTACCAACTCAGGCGGCGGCGGAAATTCATACTCGCAACATTCATGGAGCAAAGTTAGGGCTTGGGGCTGGCTTTCCTTCCGGCCCTGCCCCTTTGGAGGGCGCCCGCGCCCGCCCGAGTTTTCCATTAACCCGGATAGGAGTTGGCGGGCACCATGCAAAATCCTCAGATAATCGTCAGCAAACAGGCCGAAGCGTTGTTTCGCTAAGTGACTTTCAGCACGGCCTTGGATTTGGTCAAACATCCTGGGCCAATCACAATTTGGCAGCGGTGGTTCATCTAAAAAAAAATGAAACCCTTCCCCATGAAGGTCCATTTGAAGCCGGGGTCTTGTTTTTTGGTCATCCTCAGTCGCCAATATCCGAAATGTTGCCTCGGCCCCAAACTTAATCAAAAGCTGGCTGAAAAACCGTAAATGGGAATCAGGGAGTTCCCCCCCCAACGATTCCCATAGGGCATGGACATTACCCATGAATCGGCACCACCTTTGAATCGGGTTCCTTGCCCTCGATCACCTGGGCCAATCGTGCCGCCCAAGAATTCAGGGCGTGGCGTTTTTCGTCGTCGTATTCGTAGAGGTCGTAATGCCGCCCGGTCACGGACTGGTCCGCATGGTTCAACACGCGCTCAAGGATGAAACGGGATACCTTGCAATGCGGCCCCGTCATGTGCGTTGAGGCCGAGCGCCGCAAATCATGGGGGGAGAAATGTTTAACCTTGAAATGCCCACTACGAATTAGCGCATGGGACAGGGACGTTCCCAATATCGACTTACCGGGGCGAGGGGAAGGAAAGGCATACTCGGAAGCCTTGGAAAGTTTCTTGGCCTGTTTGAGCAGACTTACCGCAAGGGGAGACAACGGAACCCGGTGCGACAGCCTGTTTTTTGTCCGCTCTCCGGGGATAGTCCAGAACGGTTTTTCGGCTGTCCGCCAATCCCCGTCCAATTCAGCCCAGGGGAGGCCGGTTACTTCGCCGGGCCGTTGCGCCGTAGCGAGAATAAGCCGCAAGGCAATCCGAAGGGGATCAGTTATCGTTACATCATCCCCCGCCATCGGCCAGAAGGTTTTAATCTCGGAAGCATCAAGAACCCTGTCTCCGGCCCTTTCCTTCGCCGGCTTTTTAACCTCGTGGCAGGGGTTCACATTCATTGCAACCCGACTGGTGCCGATGGCCCATGAATACATTTTACGGACAATCCCAAGGGTGCGGTTCGCCTGGATAGGGGAACCCCGTTCAACGATTTGGCTCAAAATGCGGTTTACATCTTCGCGGGTGATGGCCTTGGCCTTGCGTGGTCCCCAAGCCGGTTTTAAGTCATAGTCAATAATCACCCTATCGTTTTTCCAAGACCGTTTGTTTGGTTCCGGGGCTGGTCCTTCGGCGCCGTCGCGCTCCCATCGGGCGTACTTTTCGCCCTTGGCGTATATTTCAAGATAGAGGTCCGCGAGTTCGTTGAAGGTTCCCGCCTTGCGTTCGGCTTTCTTTTCCGCCGCCGGATCGGCGCCCTTGCTAATGCGCCCGAGTTCATCAATCGCTTTCCGGTGAGCGTCAGCGACCTTCATTGAGGGGTAGGCTCCCAAGGTAAGGCGCCTTCGCCTGCCCTCGGTGTTGCGGTAGATGACCCCCCAGGCCATTTTGCCGCCCGCCGATACGCGCAGCACGAAACCCTTGAGGTTCCTGTCCCAATAGTCCACCTGCCCGCGCTTGGGGGGCTTTATGGCCGCTACGGTGCGGGCATTTTTGAGGTTCTTAGTTGGCACCTATGCCCCCTTGGGAGAAATAGGTTCCATATAGGTTCCAAAAGGATCGCCCCTGCCCTCTACACCGTTCCCCGAAGATACCCATACCAAAACCCCATGTTTCTACCTGTATACCGCCTTCCTATTGGGAAAGCATGGGTAATTATATGGCAGGGCGTGGACAGGGGCAAGCGTCTTGTAAGCGGCAGGTCGTGGGTTCGACTCCTACCGCCGGCACCACCTTAATATCTGAAGACGAAAGCAGGCTCTTGGGGCTTCGGGTCGCTTGGTCGGCACGGCCGCGGGAGGGGAACGGCCATTTCCTCAACAAAAAGCCGGCAACGAGGATAGCCAAGACGACGCCCGACATCTTGATGAAAAATCCGAATTCCGCGGCAAGACAAGAAGGAAAAAAAATTCCAATTCAGGTCCTTTGTTTTATTTGGCCGTCAACCGAGAGGGCTTGGCGGGTGGCTGAATATTAATAAATGCAGCCCGATCCCGTCGACTCCGGTCCTCTTTTGCCGACAACCGAGGAGGTTGTTTTCGGGTACTTTATCCCGCCGGTGAGCAATTTTTGGCCATCGATAACTCCTTGTTATTAAATTATTTATTAAAAGATTCCCCGTATCTGGGCGGTTTTTGATCTAAGTCAAGGATTAGGATTGTTGCATACAATAAAATGCATTTAGTAAGCCTATTTTAAGTTTGCGAAAGTATAATAAGGACCGAATCGGGTTTCGTCGCTCACCGCGATTCGGGCCCCAAGACAAGGAAAGATGTTGGAATTTAAATTGTCCCTCAGCGGTAAATGTTTTGCCGTGGCAACGGCCGCGGCTGTCGCGGCTTTTTCGTTTCCCGCTTTCGCCCAGCCGAACTGTCCGCCTTTCCCGAAGATAACGTTCTGGGGCGAGATAACGCATGTTTCCGTGCGCCAACATGTCGAAGACAAATTGGCCGGCGATTGGGTTGCCTACCTCAACCAGCTACAGGGCCAGCAAACGACGTTAATGAAGATTCACCAGCGCGATTCCGGCGCCGTCATCAAGCGCAAGGGTAAAAAAATCAGACTGGCCGGTGACCAACTGGAAAAATACCTGAAATTCGCTCAACGTCGCATTTCCGTCGTCCAATGTCTTGCCGAGATGGAAGAAGCCACGGGCTTGGCCGATTTTGCCACTGCCGCGGGAACGCCTTCCAAGGCGCCGGTGATGAAAAAGGCTTCTAAATCCTTCCGCTCCGGCGGCGATGCCAAGGACCGGACGTTTATCACCCTGCCCAAGAGCCTGTTGGTAATGCTACGCAAGAAGGCAGCGCGCAAAAGCCTCAAGACGACCAAAAAGGTGACCGTCAACGACGTCATCGTCGAGATTTTGAAACGGGGTATTAGAAAGCGAAACCGCTAGCCGGGACGTTCCCGGCCCGGGCCCGGCACGCTTGGGGGACGCTAATTGTCCTTATCGTTCCAGTTCATGCCGTTATAGATTTTCATGATTCCGGCGATCAGGCGGTCTTCGGCCTCTTCGTCCTTTATTTCTGCTATTTCAATCTTTCCAGGGCTTTGGCGATTTTTTTGGCACCCCCTTTATAAAAACTTCCCTCCCATGGGGAATACCGGGGGTAAACCGTTTAGCGGGTATTCTTCTTCTCTTCCTCATCCTCGGCGAATTGCGGAAAATCCATTAACGGCACGACGCCGTTATTAACCTCGTAGCGCCGGTTCTGTTCGTAGCTGTCCCGTTCGACCACATAGGGATCAAGGGCGCTCGCCGACAAGGATTGGATATCCTCCTGGTTGTTCGAATAACTGACCCCGCTGCTCGCCGCCTTGGCGGCCAGGGGCAACGGATTGACGATGGCGGTAATCACGTCGCCGGCGGCATCGCGCAGGTTGCTTGGGCCGATAAGCGGTAAAACGATATGGGGGCCAGGGGCCATGCCACCGGAACCGAAGGCCTGACCCAAATCTTCCTTGCGCTGCTCCAGCCCCATTTCGGTCGCCGGGTCCTGGGTGCCGCCAAGGCCGATGGTGGTATTGATGATAAACCTTTTGGCTGCGGTGGAGGCATTTTCCGCATCGCCTTGAAGCAGGCTGCTGCCGATGGTCAACGGTTCGCTGATATTGGAAACGGCATTGGAAATGGCTTCCTGGACCGGCTCGGGCGTTATCGCCTGGTATCCGTCAACCAGGGGGTCGATCACCACGCCACGGACCATGAAGTTGAAGCTCGACGTGAACCGGTTGATGGACTCCAGGGGATCGTTGGCGGTTTGGCTTTCTCCGGCCGCTTTGAGTTCGCCGGATGGCGGCGGGTTTTCGCCCGCAATGGCGGTTGGGGCAACCACGAACAGGCCAAGCCCAGCCAAAAGGAAAAGCCGGCCATGCGAAAACTTGTCAAAGAAACGGGTCATCAAAGACCTCCCGGGGGGTAATTTTATTTATTGGAACCAATCAATTTAGCACATTTACCATTGGAAACTGGAGATTAAATCACCCCCGTCAATCCTCCTTCAAAGGTCCGGCATGCTTGTAGAAATGCCATAACATCACCGCCGCGGTGGTTCTCCAGGGCCGCCACGCTTGTCCGATGGCCTCCAATTCTTCCATGTCGGGCCGGGTCTTGAGCCCCAAAAGCTTTTCCGCGGCCACCGCCAGGGCCAGATCGCCCACCGGCCACACATCCGGACGGCCAAGCGCGAACATCAGATAGATGTCGGCGGTCCAGCGGCCGATGCCCTTGACCCGCGTCAGGGCCTGGCGCGCCTGATCGTCGCTCATCCTTTTCAGGCCCTTGAGGTCGAGGCCGCCGTCCATTACCGCCTGGGCCAATTCCTTGGCGTAACGGGCCTTGCCCCGGCTTAGGCCGAAAGCACGCAGATCCTCGTCCGATTTTTCCCGCACCGCCTTGGGCGTCACCAGGCCGAGGCCTTTTTCCAGGCGTTCCCAGATCGCCTTGCCAGCAGGGACCGATACCTGCTGATTGACGATGATTCGGAGCAGGCTCGGAAATCCCGGTTTGCGGTTTCTGGACGGCGGTGCGCCGGCGAGCTTAAGGACCCGGGCGATATCAGCGTTTTTCTCCACCAGCGCCTTGAGGTCCGCTTCGAACCCGGTTATGGGCGCGCTCAAAGCTCCTCGACCGGAGAGACCCCGAAAACCCGGAGCCCGGAAGCGATCACCGTCGCCACCCCCTGAACGAGAGCCAGCCGGGCCAGCGTCAGGCTCTCGTTATCGGATTGAATGAACCGGAGCCTGGCGTCGTCGTTGCCTTTGTTCCAAAGCGCGTGAAAAAGCGTCGCCAGGTCGTTCAGGTAATAAGCCACGCGATGGGGTTCATGGACCTCGGCGGCGTTTTCCACCATTCGCGGCCAGGCGGCCATGACCTTAATGACGTCCAGCTCGGCCGTGTCCGTCAACAGGCCGAGATCAGCCCCGGCCAGCGCCTCGGGCGTGACCTTCTTGTCCCCCAGTTGTTCCGCCGCGTTGCGCATCACCGACCGGCATCGGGCATGGGCGTAATGGACATAGAACACCGGGTTGTCGCGGGATTGCTCCACCGCCTTTTCGAGGTCGAATTCCATCTGGCTGTCGTTCTTGCGCGTCAGCATCATGAACCGGACGACGTCGCGGCCGACTTCGTCGATCAGGTAACGCAGGGTCACGAAGGTTCCGGCCCGCTTCGACATCCTGACCGGCTTGCCGCCCTTTTTAAGGTGCACCATCTGACAGAGCTTCACGTCCAGAACCCCTTCGCCATCGGTCACCGCCTCGACCGCCGCTTTCATGCGCTTCACGTAACCGCCGTGGTCGGCGCCCCAGACGTCGATCATGGTCTTGAACCCGCGCTGAAACTTATCCAGGTGGTAGGCTATATCGGTGGCGAAATAGGTCCACGACCCGTCAGACTTCTTGACTGGCCGGTCAAGCTCGTCGCCGAAATTGCTGGCCCTGAACAGGGTCTGCGTACGGGGTTCCCAGTCGTCGGGCGCCTTGCCTTTGGGCGGTTCCAGGACCCCGGTGTAGATCAGTCCTTTATCTTCCAGGTGTTTAATCACCGCATCGACGGCGCCCTTTTCGACCAAGGCGCTTTCCGACGTGAAGGCGATAGAGGAGGGACGCGACGTGTGGTGGTCCGAAGCTTACGCCATATACAATAAGGCCAACGGGCGTCCAGTGTACTGGCTAGACGCCGATCTTGAGAGACAACGCTCAGATGCGTCCCTCGATCATGTCCTAGACGACGGGTGGGAAGGGGCTATCGACGAGTATCTGGGCAAAAAGGCTATCGCTAGAGAGAAACAAAACGCTAAGCCTCGCGACTACATGTTCACTGCCAGGGAGGTTTTGATCGATCTTGGTCTTGAGACTCACCAGATTAAGAACAGCCATATCATCCGAGCGAGCACCATACTCCGCGAGTGCGGCTG
>JADFNT010000107.1 GCA_022563215.1 Pseudomonadota bacterium | reverse complement strand
GTAGTATTTATCGAGGTTGGGCGCCAGCATCATGCCCTTGTAGACGATGGTGCGGGCCGACATCGAGGTAATGTAGAAATGGCCGATATCCTCGATATCGGCGTCCCAGACCAAGTGATGAGCCTGCTTGCGGATGACGAACAGCTTGCGCTCGAAGGCGTCGGTGTCGGGGCAGCTATCGCCGCGGCCGATAAAGACTTGGCGGATCACCGGCTCGATGGGCTTGACGCTGTCGCCGAGATAGCTGTTGTCCACCGGCACGTTGCGCCAGCCGAGCAGTTGCTGCCCTTCGTGGCGGACCGCCCCTTCGATGGCCTGGGTACAGACGTTGATGTGGGATTCGCTTCGTGGCAGGAAAACCATGCCGACCGCGTAATCGCCGGGCTCGGGTAGCTTGAAACCCACGGTTTCCGCCTCTTCGCGTAACAGCCGGTCGGGCAATTGCAACAGGATGCCGGCGCCGTCGCCGGCCAACGGATCGGCGCCGACGGCGCCGC
Source organism: Pseudomonadota bacterium (assembly GCA_022563215.1). GTDB lineage: Bacteria > Pseudomonadota > Alphaproteobacteria > Rhodospirillales > Casp-alpha2 > Casp-alpha2. The sequence goes on along the minus strand of JADFNT010000107.1, from coordinate 5,901 downwards.
GGTGGTCCAGATTGACGAGAATCTGGATTCCCTGGCGAACGATCTCATGGCTCTTGCGGTTCTTGATATTGGCGATGAAGCCGATACCGCAACTGTCATGCTCGTTCTTGGGGTCGTACAAGCCTTGCGCTTTAGGCAATCCGACCGGTGTGGGCCAATCCCGTTGGCTCATTGTTAATCGCACCCTTGTTGAAAACGGCTCGGCCTAGATACCAACGCCCGACCGTTCAAGCCAGTGTCAATTAGGTGAGGTCACCCGCTCTCCGAGGGGCTATCTTACCCGGGTTGGCGGGGCTTGGCCACATGGGGCTTGGGGGTGGACCCGGCGTTGCTGTATAATATACCATATTTAGGGAGATATAGGGTTGCCGTTTCTACATATTGCGGTTTTAGCCCTTGTTCAGGGGCTGACCGAGTTCCTGCCCGTCAGTTCGTCGGCGCATCTGATACTGGTGCCGGCGCTTACCGGCTGGCCGGATCAGGGGCTGGTGATTGACGTTGCCGTGCATGTCGGCACCTTAGGCGCGGTGCTGCTGTATTTCTGGCGCGATTTAGGGGATATGATTTTGGGGCTAATGCGGCTGACCAGGGGCCGGCGCGATCCGGGCGCCCGGCTGGCCGGGTTCCTGGTTTTGGCCACCCTACCGGCGGTGGTGGCCGGGTATCTGCTCGACAGGTATTACCCTTCCGGCATCCGCGGCCTCGAGGTCATCGCCTGGACGACGCTGGGCTTCGGAATCCTGCTGTTCCTGGCCGATAAGCTGGGGATGACGGTGCGCCGGATCGAGCATTTACGCCTCGGCGACGTCCTCATCATCGGTTTTGCCCAGGTCTTGGCCCTGATCCCCGGCACCAGTCGCTCCGGCATCACCATGACGGCGGCCCGGTTCTTAGGTCTCGAACGCCGCGACGGGGCACGGTTCTCGATGCTGCTGGCGATTCCGGTGATCATCGGCGCCGGCAGCCTCAAGGGCTGGCAGCTTTATCAAACGGGTGACGCCCGGTTGACCTACGATGCGCTGCTTTCCGCCGGCCTGGCTTTCGCCGCGGCCCTGATCTCCATCGCCGCCCTGATGGCGTGGCTGAAACGATCGACCTTCACGCCCTTCGTCCTCTACCGGATTTTCCTCGGCGGGTTCCTGCTGACCGCCGTCTACGGCTGGGTCGGGTAGGTTTCCCGGGCTCTCCGTTTCTCAATACCCCGCTTCCGGATCGACGATCGGTTCGGGCGGCCGGCCGGCCCGGATGCGGCGGATGTTTTCGGCTACCGCCTCGGCCGCCGTACCCGGCACCGTCAGGCTGGCGACGTGGGGGGTGACCGTGACCTTGGGATGATCCCAGAACGGATGATTGCCGGGCAGGGGCTCGGTGTGAAAAACGTCCAGCGTGGCGGCGGCCAAATGGCCTGCGTCCAGAGCCTTGAGCAAATCCTCATCGACCACGTGGCCGCCGCGCGCCGCGTTGATGACGACGGCGCCACGGGGAAGGCGGGCAAGGGTATCGGCGTTGATGATGCCTTCTGTTTGCGGCGTCAGCGGCAGCAGGCAGACGAGGATTTCCGTTCGTTCCAGGAACGGGCCCAGGCCTTCGGCCCCGTGAAAGCCGGTGACGCCTTCCAGGTCCTTCGGCGTGCGGCTCCACCCGGCGACGTCGATTTCCAGCCCCCGCAGCTTCGCCGCCGCGTCGGCGCCAAGGATGCCGAGTCCTAAGATCCCGACCCGTCTTTTGCGGGTGTCGGCCTGGGGGAGTTGCTGCCAGCGTTTCTCGGCGACCAGGCGCTGGTATTCGCCGAAATGGCGGTGGTGGTGGAGCACCCAATAAATCACGTATTCGCGCATGCCCCGGGTCAGCCCCGGGTCGACCAGCCGCACCACCGGCACGCCCTGGGGCAAATCGCGGCCGACCATCAGGTGATCGACCCCGGCGCCAAGAGAAAAGATCGCCTTCAGGTTGGGGAATTTCCTCAGCCCCCCCTTCTTCGGCGCCCACACGAGGGCATATTCAATGTCCGCCGGATCGCCCCCGTCTGCGCCCTCTTCGCCGCCGGGGGTCCAGACGCGGAAGTCCAGGTCCGGCAGCTCATCGGCCAGGGCGTCGCGCCACAGGTCCGGATCGTCGGTTTTCGAGGAGAACAGGAGGGCCATCGGCCCTAGACGCTCACCGCGCCGGTATCGTCGGCCTTCATCTCGAAGGCGGCGGCCATCAGCGCCCGGGTGTAGGGATCCTTGGGGTCGTTGAAGATGTCGTCGGCCGGCCCCTGTTCGACGATCCGGCCGCCCCGCATGACCATGATTTCGTGGGCCATGGCGCGGATCACCTTGAGGTCGTGGCTGATGAACAGGTACGCCAGGTCGTGGCGTTTCTGCAGGTCGCGCAGCAGTTGGACGATCTGCGCCTGCACCGACATATCGAGGGCGCTGGTCGGTTCGTCGAGGACAATGAACTTGGGCTTAAGCACCAGCGCCCGGGCGATGGCGATGCGCTGGCGCTGGCCGCCCGAGAATTCATGCGGGTAGCGGTTCATCATCTCCGCCTCCAGCCCGACTTCCTCGAGTACCTCGGCGACCCTTTTCCGGCGCCCGTCGAAATCGCCGCCGATGCCGTGAACCAGAAGCCCCTCCTCGACAATTTGGCGCACCGACAGGCGGGGGCTCAAACTGCCGAAAGGATCCTGGAAGACGATCTGCATCTGGCGCCGGAGCGGCCTGAGCGTCTTCTTGTCCAGGTCCTGAATGGAGCGGCCCTCGAAGGTGATCTCGCCGGAGCTTTTTTCCAGCCGCAACAGCGCCCGCCCCAGCGTGCTTTTGCCCGATCCGCTTTCGCCGACGACGCCGAGCGTATGCCCCCGGCGGACTTCGAGGGTGATGCCGTCCACCGCCTTGACGTGGCCCACCGTGCGCCGGATCACGCCCTTCTTGATCGGGAACCAGACCTTGAGGTCGCCCGTCGCCGACACCTGTTCGGCATCCACGGGCGCCGGGTCAGGCTGGCCCTTGGGTTCGGCGTCGAGCAGGTGTCTGGTGTAGGCGTGGGCCGGGTTGCCGAACACCTGGGCCAAATCCCCCTGTTCGACGATTTCGCCGTCGGTCATCACCGAGACCCGGTCGGCCATGCCCCGGACGATGCCCAGGTCATGGGTGATCAACAGCATCGCCATGCCGAGCTTTTGCTGCAGGTCCTTGAGCAGCCTCAACACCTGCGCCTGGATGGTGACGTCGAGCGCCGTCGTCGGCTCGTCGGCGATCAGAAGGTCCGGGTCGTTGGCGAGCGCCATGGCGATCATCACCCGCTGCTGCTGTCCGCCGGAAAATTCGTGCGGCAGGGCGCCCAGGCGATCCTTGGCTTCGGGCAGGCCGACCAGGTCGAGCATTTCCAAAACCCGATCGTGGGCCTCGGCGGGGCTGAGCGCCTTGTGCAGGTGCAGGACCTCGGAAATCTGTTTCTCGATCGAATGCAACGGGTTCAGGGAGTTCAGCGGCTCCTGGAAAATCATGGCGATTCGGTTGCCCCGAATCTCGCGCATGCGGTGGGCGGGGGCGCCCATAAGCTCGTCGCCCCGGAAACGGATGGAGCCGCCGCCGTGCCAGGCCACCGGATAGGGCAGCAACTGCATCACCGAGAGCGCCGTCACCGATTTGCCCGAACCCGATTCGCCGACCAGCGCGTGGGTCTCGCCCTTTTCGATCTTCAGCGACACCTCCCGGACCGCCTTGATCTCGGTCTCGTCCCGGCCGAAGGAGGTATAGAGGCCATTGATTTCAAGAAGCGCGCTCATCGGAACGTCTTCCTCGGATCGAAGGCGTCGCGCACCGCTTCGCCGATGAAGACCAGCAGGCTGAGCATGATGGCGACGACGGCGAAGGCCGAAAACCCCAGCCACGGCGCGTGCAGGTTGGCCTTGCCTTGATTCAGGAGTTCGCCCAGGCTGGCCGAGCCGACCGGCAGCCCGAAACCGAGGAAATCCAGCGCCGTCAGGGTGGTGATGGAACCGGCGAGAATGAACGGCATGAAGGTGATCGTCGCCACCGTGGCGTTGGGCAGCACGTGCTTAAAGATGATCTTGACGTCCGATACGCCCAGCGCCTTGGCGGCGCGGACGAAATCCAGGTTGCGCGCCTTCAGGAACTCGGCCCTAACCACGCCGACGAAGCCCATCCAGCTAAACAGCAGCATCAGGCCCAACAGCCACCAGAAATTTGGCGTGATGACACTGGCCATGATGATCAGCAGATAGAGCATCGGCATGCCGGCCCAGATTTCGATGAAGCGCTGTCCCAACAGGTCCGGCAGGCCGCCGTAGAACCCCTGAAAGGCGCCGATCGAAACGCCGACGGCGGCGCTGACAATCGTCAGCGTCAACCCGAACAGTACCGAAATGCGGAATCCGTAGATCATCCGGGCGACCACGTCGCGGCCCTGATCGTCGGTGCCGAGCCAGTTCTGGGCGCTGGGCGGGGCCGGGGCTGGGACTTTAAGGTCGTAATTGATGCTGTCGAAGGAAAACCGCACCAGCGGCCACACCATCCATCCTTTCTTGTTGATCAGCTCGATGACGAAGGGGTCGCGGTAATCGGCTTCGGTCAGGAATTCGCCGTCGAAGGCGGTTTCCGGATATTCAACGAACACCGGGATATAAAACTCGCCGTCGTAACGGATCAGCAGCGGCTTGTCGTTGGCGATAAACTCGGCGAACAGGCTGAGGAAGAACAAGGTAAGGAAAATCCACAGCGACCAGAAACCGCGCCGGTTGCGGGCGAAATTGGCCAACCGGCGGCGCATGATCGGGGTGATGCGGAGGCCCAGGAATCGGTCCTTCGGTACCGGCTTGGCCGTCGGCGAATCGCTGGGGACGGTTTCGGCGTGGGCGTTTTGGGGCATGGCTAGACCTCCCTCGCCTCGAAATCGATGCGGGGGTCGATCACGTGGTACATGATGTCGCCGATGATCCCCATCACCAACCCCAGCAGGGTAAAGAAATAGAGGGTGCCGAACATGACCGGGAAATCGCGCTTCAGGGCCGCCTCGAACCCGAGCAGCCCAAGGCCGTCGAGCGAGAAAATGATTTCCGTCAACATGGCGCCGGTGAACAGGATGCCGATGAAGGCGGCGGGGAATCCGGCGATGACGATCAACATGGCGTTGCGGAATATATGTCCATAGAGCACGCGCCTTTCCTCCAGCCCCTTGGCCCGCGCCGTGATTACGTATTGCTTGTTGATCTCCTCCAGGAACGAGTTTTTGGTCAACATCGTCAGCCCGGCGAAGCCGCCGATGACCATGGACAGCACTGGCAACGCCATGTGCCAGAAGTAATCGGCGATTTTCCCCAACAACGACAGATCGTCAAAATTGGGCGACACCAGTCCGCGAAGCGGGAACCAGTCGAGATACCGGCCGCCGGCGAAGACGACGATCAGCAGGATGGCGAACAGGAATCCCGGCACCGCGTTGCCGAAAACGACGACGCCGGATGTCCAGACGTCGAATTTTGATCCGTCCCGGACCGCCTTGGTGATGCCGAGGGGGATGGAGATCATATAGACCAGCAGCGTCGTCCACAGCCCCAGCGAGATGGACACCGGCATCTTGTCGACGACCAATTGGGCGACGCTCTTGTCCTGAAAGAAGCTGTCGCCGAAATCGAACCGGACATAGCTGCTTATCATCAGGGCGAATCGTTCGTGGGCCGGCTTGTCGAGCCCGAACTGACGCTCGATGTCCTTGATCAATTCCGGCGGCAACCCCTGGGCGCCGCGGTAGCGGCTCGGTGCGCCGGCCTGTTTCCCGGTGACCTGGGTGCGCTTGCCGGCGGTGACCTCTGAGCCGGCTTCGCCGCCGACCCGGGCCGTTACGTCGATGGCCTCGCCCGTCACGCCGAACCAGAACCCGTGACCCAGGGGA
>JADFNT010000106.1 GCA_022563215.1 Pseudomonadota bacterium | reverse complement strand
CGAGCTTTTCGAGCAGCCGTGCCCGGCCCACGACTGGGACGCGGCGGTTACCGTCGCCGAGGCCGCCGAAGCCGCCGGGGTGCCGATGATGCTGGACGAATCCATCTACGGCCCGGCCGACATCGAGCGCGCCGCCGACTTACGAGCCGCCAGCTATATCAAGCTGAAACTGATGAAGGCCGGCGGGCTGGAGGCCTTGGCCAAGGACTTGAAACTGATCCGCGAGCGGGGCATGACGCCGGTCCTCGGCAACGGGGTCGCCGGCGACGCCGGCTGCTGGATGGAAGCCTGCGCGGCGCGCGGCCTGATCGGCAACGCCGGCGAGATGAACGGTTTCCTGAAACCCAAAACCGGCCTTTTCGCCGAGCCGATCGCCGTCGAGGGCGGCGCCATGATCCTGGACCCGGCGACGCCGAAACTCAAGGATCCCGATACGCTTGCCACCCTCGCCGCCGAAACCGTCCATTACCCGGAAAGCGGATAAGCCATGCTCGGATACGACTGGTTCATGCTCGCCGTCATGTCGGGCGCCCTGATCACCGGCGGCGTCGTCAAGGGCGTCGTCGGACTGGGCCTGCCGATCGTGACCCTGGCGATTCTGTTGAACTTCATGCCGCCGTTGACGGTGCTGGGGCTTCTGGTGGCGCCGATCCTGGTGACCAATTTGTGGCAGTCGCTGCGGGCCGGGAACCTGCTGCAACCCCTGGGCCGGTTCTGGCCGATGATTGTCATGGCGGTGATCTTCCTGTTCATCGGCGCCGAGCTGATCGTCGGGATGGATACCGCGGTCCTGTTCGCGGTGTTGGGGTGTTTCGTCGTCGTGTTCTCGGCCACCAACCTGATCAAGCCCCGGGTGCATCCCCTGAAGCCCGAGACCGAGAAGTGGGCCGGGCCGCTGGCCGGGGCCCTGGGCGGGCTCCTGGGCGGCATCTCCACCATCTGGGGGCCGCCGATGATGATGTACTTCGTGATGCTGAAGCTCGACAAGGACACCTTCGTGCGCACCGTCGGGCTGGCGTGGTTTTCGATGGCGGTGCCGTTGACCTTCGCCTATTGGCGCAACGGCATCTTCACCGGCGACGTGATACCACTGTCCCTCGCCGCCTGCGTGCCGGGGATGATCGGCATCCGCATCGGCGAGAAGATCCGCCAGCACATCGATCAGGAAACCTTCCGCAAGGTGATGCTGGCGGTGTTGTTGATCATCGGCTTGAACCTGATCCGAAGGGCGGTATTCTAAAAAGCCTAAGGGGGAAAGGCGATGGCTCAGCCACGCGGCCAATTCGGCTCCAAGGTCGGCTTCGTCCTCGCCGCCGCCGGCTCCGCCATCGGCCTCGGCAACATCTGGAAGTTTCCCTATCTCGCCGGCGAGAACGGCGGCGCGGTTTTCCTGATCCTCTATCTCGGTTTCGTCTTCACCATCGGTTTGAGCGTCATGCTGGCGGAATTCGCCATCGGCCGCGCCGGCAAGAAGAACCCGGTCGGCGCCTTCGCCCGCCTGAAGGGCGGCCCGTGGACGGTTGTCGGCTATATGGGCGTTCTCACCGGCGTCATCATCCTGTCGTTCTATAGCGTCGTCGGCGGGTGGACCATCGCCTACGCCCTGAAGTCGGCGACCGGCCTGCTGGCGATTTCCGACGCCAAGGCCTTAGGCCAAGTTTTTGGCGCCTTCGTCACCGATCCGATCGGGCCGATCGGCTATCACGGCCTGTTCATGGCGTTGACCGTCATCGTCGTCGCCCGCGGCATCGATGCCGGCATCGAGCGCGCGTGCCGGGTGCTGATGCCGATGCTATTCGTGCTGCTGGCGGTGCTGGTCGTGCGCTCGGTGACCCTGCCCGGGGCCGGGGCCGGGATCGCCTTCTTCCTCGAGCCCGACTTCTCAAAGGTCTCGGCCGGAACGGTCACCGCCGCCCTCGGCCAGGCGTTTTTCTCGTTGTCGCTGGGCATGGGGGTGATGATCACCTACGGGTCCTACATCTCGCGCCTGGAGAACCTGCCCAAGGCCGCCCTTTGGGTGACGTCGCTCGACACCTTGATCGCGGTGATGGCCGGATTCCTGATCCTGCCGGCCGTCTTCGCCTTCGGCTTCGACCCGGCGGCCGGGCCGGGGCTGACCTTCATCACCCTGCCGGCCGTGTTCTCGCAGATGCTCTTCGGCGCTTTCTTCGGCACCTTGTTCTTCGTTTTGCTGGCGGTGGCGGCGCTGACCTCGGCGATGTCGCTGTTGGAGGTCGTGGTCGCCTACCTGGTCGACGAAAAGGGCGTGCCGCGCGCCAAGGCGGCGTGGGGCGCCGGGGTGGCGATTTTCCTGTTGGGCATCCCGTCGTCGCTGTCGCTGGGAATGTGGAGCGACTTCACCATCGCCGGCAAGGGGTTCTTCGACGTCATGGATTACCTGGCGTCCAACGTTTTACTGCCGACGGGCGGCATCTTCATCGCCCTGTTCGCCGGCTGGGCCGTCTACCCCAAGGTCATGGACCCGGACAACGGCGGCATCGGCGACGAATTCCGCTGGGCCGGGGTGTGGCGCTTCGTCTGCCGCTTCGCCGCCCCGGCGGCCATCGCCTGGATACTGGTCAGCGGGCTTTAGGTCTCCGGTCCCCTTAACGGGCACCCGACTACCAATGGTCCGCTATGCGCCTTGGAGCGGACATGGAGCCTCGGCATGTTTGCTTTCAGAGGTGAAGCGGACGGAATTCAGGGTGTGGCTGAATGTCCGCCAATAGCCATAACCGGACATTCGGACGATAGCTGGGAAACCGAAAAAATCATGATCGATGGTACGGAAATGAGTTCTTTTCGGTGCTGCTGGCTGTCGAGGCGTCGTCGCATTGAATCAACATCAATCTGCTTTGGCGGGTGGCATTTTTTTTCGGTCGATGTGTGAAACCTTCCTATGTCATTAGAAATAATTTAATGTAAGGTTGTGTTCAGGTTCGTAGATGGGCCCGTTTTTGGGTTCACTGAAACAGAAATCGGATCGTATCGTGCATAGGGCTTTTTTCCGGTTACTTGCTTGCGTTTTGATTGCGGTCTTGGGTGTTGGGTTGCCTGCGAAGGCCAGCGCTCAAAGTGCTAATGACATAAAACCCAATTCAGCCCAAAACCGTCAACTTCTTGCGGATCCCGGCCGGTCGGAGATCCGCAGTTCCGTCAAGTTGACTCCCGACCAACCGCCGAACAGCTACGTCCAGTATGGAGACGTATGGGGTTGCCATGACGGCTTCACCAAATTAGGGAGCAAGTGCATTAGCATTTTCTCGAAGATCGGCGGCCCGCCGGAGAACAGTTATGTCCAGTACCGTACGATTTGGGGATGCACGGCCGGCTTTAGAAAAGAGGGAAGTAAGTGCGTGACTGTCTTCACCAAGAAAAAGGTGCGCTTGAAGACAGAAGACTGAGGGGCTCCAACTTCTTCGTCCAAAAAGAGCGTACATTGTCGCTCCGAATAACTGCTAATCCCCCCAAAAGTGGTCGTTGGGCGCAACGCCGGTTATTGCTGCTATTAGTCGCGGACCTACGGAATACTAAACTAGGGGCACAAAACCGTTACGGTTGTTCATCAGCAATCATGATTTGGAGATGATTTTCAGCCTTTGGGTTGGGGTAATGAGATGAACCAGAGATTCGAGCAAAAGACCTTCAAACCCGCCGAATACCTGTTCAAGGAAGGGGTCGCCGGCGAAGCCGCCTATCTGATTACCAGCGGCAAGGTGGAAATCCGCAAGGGCGACCAAGGCGAAAACCCGCAGACGCTGGCCGTCCTCGGAAAGGGCGAAGTGATCGGCGAGATGGCGTTGTTCGACAACTCCCCCCACATGGCGAGCGCCATCGCCATCGAGGAAACCGTCGTCAGCGCCATTTCCCGCGACGAATTCCAGCGCCGGGTCAATGATATGGACCCGTTGATGAAGGGGATCTGCCAGATCATGGTCAAGCGCATCCGCAAGATGACAGAAAGCTAAGGCAAAAAGAACAAGGTCAACTGGAGCGACTGGAGGAAATAGGGTCGAATGTCCGCTTTGGGTCATTAGCAGACGTAACGCGGCACCCATCTCGATGTCCGCTTTCGGGGGCAAAGCAGACGCCATTCACATAACCCATGAACGTCTGCTCATAGTCATAAGCAGCCCTCCGCCTGCCCTCCGCCCTGCGGTCCAAAGCCTTCGGGCGACGGGCCGTACCACTTCGGGAGGCGGGTGACGGGGCATGCAAGAATCCGTTGCCGGGCCGGGAGCGGGCTTTCGGTTTATCGGCACACCCCCTTGACATTCTCCGTGGACAGGCTTATGTTCTTTCTTTGTTCTTATGTGAACAACGCTTATAAAATATCGCTCTTTGACATGGTGAATAAGAAATAACGGCTCACCCCCAATCGCTCAGGGGTACGCTGAAATGTGCCAAAGTCCTTTGAAACCGCCCACCCGGAGCCCCCCCGGAGCCCAAAACAGCCACCCGATAACCACCGAATGTCCACCCAATGTCCACCGTTTGCACACCAAATGCCGACCGATGCCCACCTTTGCCCACCGCTGAATACCGGAGAGCCCTCCCGGCGGAAAAATTTAGGGACGGCTAATGCTTGGATTTCGGCGGCGGGCTTTGACGGGCCGTTTCATGTCTTCAGCAGGAACTTACCCTTCGAGAGCCGCCCTTCCATGGCGTCGTGCGCCGCCTTGGCGTCCGCGAGCGGCAATTCCCGGTCGATGGTCACCGTCAGCCTGCCTTCCCGGTAAAGCCGGTGCAGGTCGTCGGCGCGCTGGTTGCGTTCTTCCGGCGTGGCGATATAGCTGGCCAGGTGCGGGCGGGTGAAGAACACCGAGCCGGCCTCGGCCAGGTCGAGCGGGTCGAGCGCCCCGATGGGCCCCGACGCGTTGCCGTTGTTGGACAGCACGCCCCGGGACTTGAGGCACTTGAGGCTGCCCTTGATGGTGTCCTTGCCGACCGAATCGTAGACCACGTCGGCGCCGACGCCATCGGTGATGTCGAGCACCGCGTCGGCGAAATCCACGTCGCGGTAGAGGATCGCGTGATCGGCGCCCCGCGCCTTGGCGATTTCCACCTTTTCGGCGCTGCCGACGGTAACGATAACCCGGGCGCCGCGCATCTTGGCGAGCTGGATGGCCAACTGGCCCATGCCGCCGGCCCCGGCGTGGATCAGGCACGTGTGCCCTTCGGCCAGCGGAAACAGGGAATGGGTCAGGTAGTGCGCCGTCATGCCCTGGAGTTGCAGCGCCGTGGCGACGTCCAGCGGCACGTCCGCCGGAACCTTCACCAGCTTCCACGCCGGCACGATGGCGTATTCGGCGTAGCTGCCGACCTCCAGGCAATAACCGACGGTGTCGCCTTCGGCGACCTCGGTGACGCCGGGACCGACGGCCTCGACCGTGCCGGCGCCTTCCATGCCCGGCGTGAACGGCGGCTTGTTGGGGTAGGTCTCGAGCTTCCTGAACACGCCGCCCCGCATATAGACGTCGATGAAGTTGACCCCGGCGTAGGCGATTTTGACCAGGGCCTCGCCTTCGCCCGGTTCCGGCGCCGCCACATCGGCCATCGCCAACGTGTCCGAGCCGCCGTATTCGGAAATCTGTATCGCTTTCATGCCGCCAGTCCCTCCTTTAAGGCTTCGCCGACGTCCGACGGCGTTGATAGCACGGTGGCGCCGGCTTCCTCCAGCGCCTTTTTCTTAGATTGATAGGTGCCCCGGTCGCCAATGACGATGGCCCCGGCGTGGCCCATCTTCCTGCCCGCCGGCGCGGCGCCGCCGGCGATGAAGGCGATGACGGGTTTGGACATGGTGGCCGCGTACTCGGCCGCCTCTTCCTCCATGGCGCCGCCGATCTCGCCGACGATGACCACCGCCTCGGTGCCCTCGAAATCATCGAGGGCCTCAAGCGCGTCGCCGGTCGTGGTGCCGATGATGGGGTCGCCGCCGATGCCGATGAAGGCGCTGAGGCCGAAGCCGGCGGAGACCACGTTCTGGCACATCAGCGTGCCCAGGCTGCCGGAGCGCGAGATGACGCCGACCGTGCCTTTCTTGAAGATGCGCTCGTTGAAGGCGGGCATGAAGCCCATGAAGCATTCGCCGACGGTGACCGAGCCCGCCGTGTTGGGGCCGGTGACCGCGCAGCCCGCTTCGCTGGCCGCCGCCACCACGTGCATGACGTCCTGGACCGGGATGTGTTCGGTCAGGATGCACAGGTGCCGGGCCCCGGCCCCGATGGCGTCCAGCGCCGCGTCCTTGACGCCGAGCGGCGGGATGAACAGCACCGAGGCGTCGAAGCCGCCATTCGCTTCCATGGCTTCGGAGGCCGATGCATGGACCGGGACGCCGCACTGCATGGTCCCCGCCTTCTTCGGGTTGACGCCGCCAACGACGTTGGTGCCGTATTCCTGCATACGTTC
>JADFNT010000105.1 GCA_022563215.1 Pseudomonadota bacterium | reverse complement strand
ATTTTCGTCGTCCATGGTGCGAATGACTTCCTTGACCGTCTCGCAAGTGTTTTCCAAGTGCCTTCCCAGGACTGCCGCCAACTTGGGGCCGTCCCGGTCGGAAAGAGCTTCCAGGATTTCCTCGTGTTCGGCCATGGCCTGGTCCCACCGCTCATAGGAAAAATTTGCCCGGTACCGGGCCAGGCGGATGCGGCCGGTCAAGGACTCGTAGATGCCGCCGAGGGTCCCGTTCCCCGTGGCGGCGAAGATCTTGCCGTGGATTTGCTGGTTGAGCTTGAAATACGGGGCCAGTTCCTTGCGCTTGTGGTGTGCGGCCATCTGATAGTGAAGGGCGCGGATTTCGTCGATCTCGTCATCGGTTATGCGCTTGCAGGCGATCTCCCCGGCCAGCCCTTCCAGCACCCCCATGACCGGGAACATTTCGTCCACGTCGTCGGCGGTCATTCGGGCGACCCGGGCGCCCCGGTTGGGAAGAAGCGTCAGAAGGCCTTCCGCCGCCAGGACTTTAAGCGCCTCACGAAGCGGCGTGCGCGAAATGGAGAGTTGCTGGCACAACAGTTTTTCCGGCACCCGCTGTCCGCCGATGAACTCTCCGGCAAAAATCATGTCCCGGATGCGGCCGACGATTTCGTCGTGGAGGGATGGTGTGCTCATGGGCGTCTCGTTATTCATGACCTAACGCCTCCTCCAGCACCCTGGCCACATGCACCGCCTCGCGTCCGGCGCCGTCTCTGATCTGGTGCCGGCAGCTGGTGCCGCTGGCGACGATCAGGGTATCGGAGGACGCGCCTCGGACGGCAGGCAAAAGACTGATCTCCCCCATGGTCATGGAGATATCGTAGTTGCCGGCCTCATAACCAAAGGCACCGGCCATGCCGCAACACCCGGAATCGATGATTTCGACCTCAAGGTCCGGGACCAGCCCCAAGGCCGTCTTTACCTCGTCCATGACGGCGAAAGCCTTCTGGTGGCAATGGCCGTGAACGATGGCGTGGTCAACGTTCAAGGGGGAAAGGTTCAGTTTCAGTTTGCCTGAGTCCTGCTCGCGGCTCAGGAACTCCTCGAACGTCAGCGCGATCCCCGCCAGCTCGTCGGTTTCCGCGCCCGGCAGCATGGCCTTGAATTCGTCGCGCAGGGTAAACAGGCACGACGGCTCCAACCCAACCACCGGCACACCCCGCTCGACGAAGGGTTTAAGCGCCTCCAGCATGCGCCGGGCTTCGGCCTTGGCTTCGTCGATCAGGCCGACGGCCAGAAACGTGCGTCCGCAGCAAAGCGGCCGGCCGCCGTCAGCGGCGCGGGGCAGGTGGACCCTAAAGCCGGCTGCCTGCAGGACCTTCAAGGCGGCGCGGGCGTTTTCGGGCTCGAAATAGGTATTGAAGGTATCGGCCCACAGCACCACTTCGGGGCCGTTCCCTGTTTCCACCTTGGCTTCGTTGGCGCGGAAAGGGTCCCGCCGCCAGGGCGGCAGTTTCCGTTTCGAGCTGAAGCCTAAAAGAACCTCGCTCAGCCTCGACAATCCTGGAATCCGGTCGCGGAGATTGAGAATAGGTCCCAGCCTGGACGCCCACGGGGCATAGCGCGGCAAATACGCCACCAGGCGGTCGAACAACCGAAGCCCGTGGCGTTTGTTGTAGTGATGAAGGAATTCCATCTTCATCTTCGCCATGTCGACGCCGGTCGGGCATTCCCGTTTGCAGCCCTTGCAACCGACGCAAAGCTTCATGGTTTCGAAAAGCGCATCGGAAGTGAAAGCATCGGCGCCGAGCTGCCCGGACAACGCCAACCGCAAGGTATTGGCCCGGCCGCGGGTCAGGTGTTTCTCGTCGCCGGTGGCGCGAAAGGACGGGCACATCACGCCGGCATCGAATTTCCTGCACGCCCCGTTGTTGTTGCACATTTCCACGGCGCCGCCGAAGCCGCCCCAATCGGACCAGTCGAAAGCCGTTTCCATCGGCGGCACCTGATAACCGGGCTTGTAGCGGAACAGCGACCGGTCATCCATTTTCGACGGGCGCACGATCTTTCCCGGATTAAGCAGCCCCTCCGGGTCGAAGGCGTCCTTCACGTCCTCGAAGGCCTGGATCATGCGGTTGCCGAACATGGGTTGGTGGAATTCGGACCTGACAAGGCCGTCGCCGTGCTCACCGGAATGCGATCCTTTGTATTCGCGCACCATGGCGAAGGCCTCTTCGGCGATGTCGCGCATTTTCTTGACGTCGATCTCGGACTTGAGGTTGAGCACCGGCCGCACGTGCAGGCAGCCGACCGAGGCATGGGCATACCAGGTGCCGTTGGTGCCGTGCTTGTGGAAGATGTCGGTCAGGCGGCTTGTGTATTCGGCCAGGTCTTCGAGCCGGACGGCGCAGTCCTCGATGAAGGAGATCGGCTTTCCGTCGCCTTTCATGGACATCATGATGTTGAGGCCGGCCTTGCGGACTTCCCAGACGGCTTCCTGGAAATCCGCATCGACGGCTTCGAGGACGGTGCCCGGAAAGCCCAGGTCCCCTATCAGTTCGCCCAGCCGTTTCAGGCTCCGAAGCTGAACATCGCGGTCTTGGCCGGCGAATTCGACCAGCAACAGGGCCTCGGGCTGGCCCCGGACGAACCTTTCCACGGTCGGGCGGAACAACGGAATGTCGCGGGCAAGATCGATCATGGTGCGGTCCACCAACTCCACCGCCGACGGGTCCAACTCGACGATATGGCGGCTCGAATCCATGGCGTCGAAAAAAGTGGAGAAATGGCAAATTCCCAGGACCTTATGGGCGGGAAGGGGCTGCAGGTCGATCTGAATGCGGGTCGAAAAGGCGAGCGTCCCTTCCGAGCCGACCAGAAGGTGCGCCAGGTTGGGGTGGGTCTGAGGATGGCCGACGGTAGTTTTCGCCCAGTCGCCGCGCTTCGATCCGCCCGGCATCAGCGCATCGATGTTGTAGCCGCCGACGCGGCGCATCAGGTCGGGGAATCGTTCCTTGATCTCTTCAGCCTCCCGGCGGCCGAGGTCTAGCAGGCCGGCGACCAGGGCCTGCTGGCGCGGCGTCAGCCCTGCTCCCGCCACGTTGT
The DNA here is from genome assembly GCA_022563215.1 of Pseudomonadota bacterium. GTDB lineage: Bacteria > Pseudomonadota > Alphaproteobacteria > Rhodospirillales > Casp-alpha2 > Casp-alpha2. The sequence goes on along the minus strand of JADFNT010000105.1, from coordinate 3,348 downwards.
CTGAAAGCTCCCCGAAATGCATGGTTTCGCCGTCCATCAAGACCGCCTCGATGGCGCGGACGTTGTCCCGCATTGGGCCGTAGCGGATGGACCTGGCCCCGCAACTGTTGTTGCCGGTCATGCCGCCGAGGGTGGCGCGGCTGGAGGTGGAAACATCGACTGGGAACCAAAGCCCGTGGGGCTTGAGAAAAGCGTTCAATTGATCGAGCACCAGACCCGGCTCGACCCAGGCGGTGCGGGCCTCGGCGTCGAAGTCGAGGATCCGGTTCAGGTGTTTGGAAACGTCGACGACGACCGCTTCGCCGACCGTCTGGCCGCATTGCGACGTGCCGCCGCCCCGGGGCAGGACCGGCACGCCTTCGTCGGCGGCGATTTCGATGACACGGGTAATGTCATCGGCGGTTTTCGGGATGACGACGCCGATCGGTTCTATCTGGTAGTGGGAGGCATCGGTCGAATAGCGGCCGCGGCTGAACGAATCGAACAGAACCTCACCCTCGACCTCCCGCGTCAGCCGTCCGGCCAGGGCGCTGTCGCCGACGGGGGTGGTTGTCCCTGCTGGACCTCTGGAGTGGGCGGCCATAAACTATATAAAGCGCAGTTAAAGCTTTCCCTGGAAGGTTGATTCCTGAGAAAATGATTATAAATTTTTGCATGCAAAAAACAACAGATGATCTGAAAATTTCTGACCGTGGTTGTTTGTTTCAATTTAAACTTTAATAAACTCATGAATTTCAATAAGTTAGTTTAACATAGCCTTGATAGACGTTGTTTGGGATCAAAGGTGTTGTTTTAAGATAAATTGCATGCATAATTTTGAGATGGTTGAAATCAAAGCCGAAAAGGCCTGATTTCGCTCATCTGCCCCGAGGCCCCTAGGCGCCAGGGGAAGCCAAGGGGCAACCAGGGAGGAAAAAAGAGATGTCTTACCGAAGCGGCCGCCATTTTCTGCAGATTCCGGGGCCGAGCAACGTTCCGGACCGCGTTCTCCGCGCTATCGACCGGGCGACCATGGACCACCGCGGGCCGGAATTCGGCGAATTCACCCTGAGTATCCTCGAGCGGCTGAAAACCGTCTTCAAGACCGAAGGCCCCGTCATTACCTATCCCTCGTCCGGGACCGGGGCGTGGGAGGCGGCGCTGGTCAATACCTTGTCCCCCGGCGACCGGGTGCTGATGTTCGAAACCGGGCAATTCGCCATCCTGTGGCGGGAACTGGCCGGTCGCCTGGGGCTTGACGTGGACATGGTCGAAGGCGACTGGCGTCACGGCGTTTCGGCGGCGGAAGTCGAATCCAGGCTTTCCGAAGACAAGGACCACGCGATCAAGGCCGTCTCAGTCGTCCACAATGAAACCTCGACCGGCGTGGTTTCCAACGTTGCCGCCGTCAGGGCCGCCATGGACGCCGCCAATCATCCGGCGCTGCTGTTCGTCGATACCATTTCGTCCCTGGCCTCGGTCGATTACCGCCACGACGAATGGGGCGTCGACGTCACCGTCGGCTGTTCCCAGAAGGGCCTGATGCTGCCGCCAGGACTCGGCTTCAACGCCGTCAGCGAAAAAGCCCTGGCCGCCGGTGAAAAGGCCAACCTGCCCCGGTCGTATTGGGATTGGCAGGGCATGCTCTCGAACAACGCCAACGGCTTTTTCCCCTATACGCCGTCGACCAACCTGCTTTACGGATTGGACGAAGCCTTGAACATGCTGCTGGAGGAAGGCCTGGATAACGTCTTCGCCCGCCACAACCGGATGGCCGAAGCCACCCGCCGCGCTGTCCGCGCCTGGGGCCTGGAAATTCTTTGTCTGGACGTGGAAGAATATTCGCCGGTCCTGACCGCCGTCCTGATGCCCGACGGCCATGATGCCGACGCCCTTCGCGCCGTGATCCTTGATCGTTTCGACATGTCCCTGGGCACCGGCCTCGGCAAGGTCAAGGGCAAGGTCTTCCGCATCGGCCACCTGGGCGATTTCAACGACCTGATGCTGGTCGGCACCCTGGCCGGGGTCGAAATGGGCTTGGGGCTCGCCGGCGTTCCCCATGCCAAGGGCGGCGTCAACGCGGCGCTTGAATACCTGGCCAACCCGGACGCCGCCGAAGGTGCGGGCTCCCAACCGGCAAGGGCGTCGGCCTAAGCGCCCGCGTCCGGAGCCGAAAGACAATCCGATGGCCGATACCATCCTGGTTGAGCGTACGGACGACATCGCGACGGTGATCCTCAACCGTCCGCAAAAGCTCAATGCCTTTACCAAGGACATGTGGAAGCTGTTGGGTGAAACCCTAGACGGACTTTCGTCGGACACCGAGGTCCGTTGCATCGTGCTTCGCGGCGCCGGCGACAGGGCCTTCTGCCCTGGCAACGACATTTCCGAATTTGCCGAGGAACGGTCCAACGCCGAACAGGCGGAAGCCTACGGGGAATTGATGCACAAAAGCATCGGCATCCTTCGCGACTGCGCGACGCCGACGGTAGCCATGATCAAGGGGGTCTGCGTCGGCGGCGGCCTGGAGGTTGCGGGCCTTTGCGATATCCGCATCTGCGGCGAATCGAGCCGCTTCGGGGTGCCGATCAGCAAGCTTGGGCTGGTGATGGCGTATCCTGAAATCAGTTGCCTGCGCGATCTTGTCGGCCCTCAGGTGGCCTTGGAAATTCTCCTCGAGGGGCGGATCATGGACGCTCCCGAGGCGCTGCAAAAAGGACTCGTCAGCCGTATCGTCGCCGATGACGAGGTCGAGGCCGAGGCCATGGCGACGGCCCGGCGCATCGCCGACGGCGCGCCCCTGGTCCACCGCTGGCACCGGAAGTTCCTGGACCGGCTGGCCGATCCGACGCCGCTGAGCGATGCCGAGAAAAAAGAATGCTTCGCCTGTTTCGATACCGAAGACTTCCGGACCGGCTATCAGGCGTTTCTGGACAAGAAAAAACCTGAATTCAAGGGCCGCTGACATGGCGGGAAGCGGCGGGCCTCTTTCCGGCCTCAAGGTCATCGAACTGGCGCACATCATGGCTGGGCCGACCTGCGGCCTGATGCTGGCCGACATGGGCGCCGACGTGATCAAGTTGGAAAAGGTCCCCGGCGGGGACGATTCCAGGCACTTCCTACCCCCCGACATCGACGGCGAGGCGGCGGCCTTCATGATGATGAACCGCAACAAACGCGGCATCGCCGTCAACCTGAAGGACGACGCCGGCAAGGAAGTGTTGAAACGGCTTCTGAAGACAGCCGACGCGGTGATCGAAAATTACCGGATCGACACCATGGACAAGCTGGGCCTGGGGTATGACGTGCTTCGCCAGGAAAACCCGGGGCTTATTTACTGCGCCATTTCCGGTTTCGGGCGTACCGGCC